>JBILLI010000273.1:0-9229 GCA_044376155.1 Polyangiales bacterium | reverse complement strand
GCCCAGGCGTCCATGCCCGGGGTGGCGCGCAGAAAGCCCTTCACCAGCCGGTTGTCCATCACGGCCTTGTAGAGCGCGCGCACCTTCAGGATCATCAACCCGTATTCTTCGAGGCACACCTCGGGGTCGAGGTTCACGGCGTCGATGTTGGGGAGGATGGGGGTGATGCCCGAGCCGATGAACTCGGTCTCGAGCATGGCGCTCATGCGCTCGCGGGCCTGCGACATGGCGACGAGCACGCGCTTGCCGCGGCTGGCGGCGAGGATCGCGAGGGCGGCCGAGACCGTGGTCTTGCCCGTGCCGCCCTTGCCGATGACCGAGATGAAGCGACGATCGAGGATCTTCAACGCCATGCCTAGGGGTTGTTTGGTACCGCCCCGCGACGTTGGCAAGCAAGGACTCAGTGCTTGCGGCGCAGGCGCGCGACGGCGAGGCCGAGAACGGCGAGCGAGAGCAGCGCGCCGGTGCGAGATCCTTCGCCCGGACGCGACGCGCAGCGCAGGCCGCCCGCGGTGCTCGGGGTGACCCGCCCGCCCGTGGTGCTGGTGCCGCCGCCGCCCGCGGTGCCCGCGCCGCCGCCGTTGCCGCTGCCGCCGAGGTTCTGGCACTGCGCGGCGGACTCGGGGTTCACCACGGTGCCGTACTGATAGAGCCGCGCGCGCTCGCCGCGCTCGCTGGCGGCGAGGGCGAGGTCGCGGTCGAGCATGCGGCCCTCCAGGTCGGCGCGCAGGCGGGTGATCGTGGCGATGTCGCCGAGGCCGGCGAAGGCCACGCGCACGTCGTCGGCGGGGTCGACAGGCGGGCCCGCGTCGGCGCCCGCGTCGGGCGTGCCCGGTCCATCTCCCTCACCGGTGCCCGAGCTGCGCGCGATGTTCTCCAACGAGCTGCGGTCGTAGCGCTGGGCGCTCTCGGTCATCCAGAGCCGCCCGCCGTTGGCGCGGTTGAGGCGGTTGAAGGCGTTGAGGTAGTCGGTCGCGGGGTTGCCGGGGGCGGCCCAGTCCCAGACGAAATCGCTGTCGCGGAGCTCGCCGTTGGGGAAGTTCATCGCCTCGACGCGGCCGGTGCTCACCACCATGAGCTGCAGGCCCACCTTGTCGGCGATGCCCGCGGCGATCATGCGCAGCGGCAGCGAGGGCTGGTAGCCCTCCATGGTCACGCGAATGGGCGACATGCGGCTGATGCCCTCGCCGGGGCGGAGCTTCAGGGCGATGTAGTCCGCGTTCATCGAGGTGTAGTAGGTGATGATGGGCTCGATGGCGGGGGGCACGGCGTAGCCGTTGTCGCGGAGCCAGGTGCGCATCGCCATGGGGTCTGAGCCGCGGATCACCCGCACCTCGTAGGGGCCCACGACCTGTTCGCGGAGCACCGTGACCCCGGCGTCGCGGGCGTTGCTGTCCTGCTCGGAGCCGCCCGCCGTCGCACTGGGCGCGCCGAAGCCGCGGCCGAAGCACGGCGGCGTCGGCGGCTGCACCTGCGGCGCGGTGACGCTCGACATGAGGTTCATGAACACATCGCTCGCCTGCTCGATGCGCAGGCGCTCGGTGTAGCGAATGGGCAGGATCCAGCTGAAATCCTGCGGGCGACCCGAGTAGCTGAACTGGTCCCAGAGCGTGCTCTGCTGCGCGGCTAGCGAGAGCACCATGCGGTGATCGGTGACCACCTGCACCGTCGTGGGCGGCGCGAAGCACCCCCCGCAGGCGTCGGCGACGCCCGGGACCAGCGTGGTCAGAGAGAGCGCGAGGGCGAGGCTGCGTGCGTACTTCATCGTGACGCCCATCTCAGCACGGTTCGCGCCAAGCAGAAAATCCCGGGAATCACCGCGAATTTCCGTGCTGCGGGTGAGCCACGGTGTGCCAGGTGCACCCGCGGGGGTTAGGAGCCTACGCAGTATAAACGTGCCGAATTGCGGCGTCGAAACGCGAGCGCTGCAAGGAGTGATCGCGAAGGCATCCTCGATGGATTCCGAGCGATCACGACGCCGCAGTGCGACGCGGATCGGCGGCGCAAACGGCACGTTTATTCTGCGTAGGCTCCTTACGGTTGCTCGGGGTTGTACGCGCCCGTGTGCGCGGGGGGAGGCGGGGGTGCCTGCGGGAGCACCATGGGTGACGGCTCGATCGCGGGCTCGCGGACAGCGCGAGGGGCTCTCGGCGCGGGCACGGGGCGCGGCGCGGGCGCGGCGATGACGGGCGCGGCGGGCGCGGGGCGCATCGCGGGGAGCGCGGGGGTGGACTCGGCCGCGGGGTGGGGCGTGGCGTTCACCGCGGTGACCGGAATGGGCCGCACGGGCGCGTCGGGCATGCGCGGGGCGGCGGTGGTGGCCTCGGGCTCGCCGCGACGCAGCAGCGCCACCGCGAAGATCGCGGCGCCCACGAGCAGCAGCGCCGAGACCGCCCACAGCGGGCGCAGGTCACGCCGCGCGGGGGGAGGGACCGCCCCGGGGGTGGGTTCGGTGTGCAGCCCGGGCGGCAGCGAGACGGGACCGAGGGGCGCGAAGGAGGGCTCCACGGCGCGCATGGGCTCCATGGCGCGCATGGGCTGCGTGGGCGCGAGGGTGTTCGGCGCGAGGGGCGCGGGGTGCCGCGCGAGCTCTGCGGTGGGCGCGTACGCGGGCAGGGCCGAGGGCCGCGGGTCCATGGCGCCCGCGAGGGCGATGGCGAGCGCGTCGGCCATCTCGCGGCCGCTGCGAAAGCGCCGCGCGGGGTCGCGGGCGAGGGCGCGGGCGGTCCACGCGTCGACCGAGGGGGGCAGCGTGGGGTCGTGCGCGCTGGGCGGCGTCGGGTCGTGGGATTGAATCGCGAGCAGCAGCATCGGCAGCGAGTCGCCCTGAAAGGGCAGCGCGCCCGTGAGCAGCTCGTAGATCATCACCCCGAGGGACCAGAGGTCGCTGCGGCCGTCGAGCACCTCGTCGCCCCGCGCCTGCTCGGGGGACATGTACACGGGCGTGCCGATGAGCGAGAAACCCCCGGGCGCGTGCTGCGTCGCGAGCAGCCCGTCGCTGACCTTGGCGACGCCGAAGTCGAGCACCTTCACGAGGTCGGCGCCGTCTTCGTCGACCACGAGGAAGCAGTTGGCGGGCTTGAGGTCGCGGTGCACCACGCCCTCGGCGTGGGCGACGTCACACGCCGCGCCGACGTGCCGCGCGACCGTCAGCGCCCGCGCGCGGGTGGGGCGCTCGCCGCGTTCGATGAGGTCCTCGAGGGAGGTGCCCTGCAGCAGCTCCATCACCAGGAAGGGCTTCGCCTCGGGGGTGGTGCCGAAGTCTTCGACCCGCGCGACGTTGCGGTGGCGGAGCTTCGCGGCGATGCGCGCCTCGCGGAGAAAGCGCGCGACCATGGACTGGTCCCGCGACGCGTCGCGCTTCATCACCTTCACCGCGACGGCGTGGCCGAGCACGCGGTGACGTCCCCGCCACACCTCACCCATCGCGCCAGAGCCGATGCGCTCGGTGAGCTCCCAGCGGTCCGAGATCGGTCGCGCGTCGCTCTGCATCGGTGATCCGACGCGCGGACTCTTCCCCCGCCCCCCCGCGAGTGTCAACCGAACGACGAGCCGCGCGGGGGCGACGACGGCCGCGTGACGACGCGATTCGCCGTGTCGGCGGCGAAACGGACACGACTGTCTCAATGGACCTGCGCCGAGGCCGTTCGGGGCTGAGCACGGCCCGTGCACACCGTGCCGCGGATCATTGGGCGCCGTCGATGCGCCACCGAGAGGAGTCATGAGAACGACGAAACGACACCGCTCACCTCCCGCGCTCGCGCGGGCGCTGTTCGCGTGCGCGGCGCTGCTGGGCGCGTGCTCCAGCGACGACGCCCCCGGGATGCGTCCGGGCGCCGCGACGGTCCCTGACGATGCGTCCGTCGTCGACGCGCGGGAGGTGAGCGTCGTCGACGCCACCCTGCGCTGCGCCAGCGACCGAGACTGCGACGACCCGGACCAACCCCGCTGTCACCGCGCCTCGGGCCGCTGCGTGCGCTGCCTCCCCAGCGACGACACCTGCGCCCCCGCGGACCATTGCGACCCCGCCAGCTTCGAGTGCGTGCAGGGATGCCGCGCCGACGAGGGCTGCCCCGCCTCCGTCGAGAATTGGGAGGGCGTCGACGGCGGCGTGCCCCGCAGCGGACGCTGCGAGGTGAACCGCCACCAGTGCGTCGACTGCCTGCGCAACGAGCACTGCCCCGTGGGGATGCTCTGCGCCGGCGGCACCTGCGTCCTCGGCTGCAACGCCAACCGCGCCTGCCCCGCGGGCACCACCTGCTGCGACGGCGGCTGCGTCGACATCCAGCGCAACACCTCCAACTGCGGCGGCTGCGGCCGCGCGTGCAACCCCCCCAACGGCGCGCCCGCGTGCATCCTCGGCCGCTGCGGCGTCGCCACCTGCGCGGCCCCCTGGGGCGACTGCAACGCCGACTCCACCGACGGCTGCGAGACCGACACCCGCGGCGACGTGCGCAACTGCGGCGCCTGCGGCAACACCTGCCCCGTGCGCGCCGGCGCCCTCTCGCTGTGCGCCTTCGGCCGCTGCGAGTACCGCTGCGCCCCGGGCTACGCCGACTGCGACGGCAGCGCCTCCAACGGCTGCGAGGTGCAGCTCGGGAGCGACCCCGCGCACTGCGGCGCCTGCGGCAACACCTGCGCCCTCGCCGGCGCCACCGCGGCCTGCAACTCGGGCCGCTGCACCGTGCTCTCCTGCGGCAGCGGCCGCGCCAACTGCAACAACCTCGGCGACGATGGCTGCGAGGCCGACCTCATCGCCGACGGGCGCAACTGCGGACAGTGCGGCAACGTCTGCCCCCTGCGCCCCAACGCCAACGCCGCGTGCGCGGGCGCGCGCTGCGCCTTCACCTGCCTGCAGGGGTGGGGCGACTGCGACGGCGACCCCGCGAACGGCTGCGAGACCAGCCTCAACAGCGACCCCCAGCGCTGCGGCGCCTGCTTGAACCGCTGCCAGGTGCCCAACGCCTCGGCCGCGTGCACCATGGGCCGTTGCGCCATCTCGACGTGCGCGACGGGCTTCGGCGACTGCGACGGCAACGCCGCCAACGGCTGCGAGACCGACCTCACCGCGAGCAGCGCGAGCTGCGGCGCGTGCGGCAACGTGTGCCCCGCGGGCTTCGTCTGCAGCCTCGGGTCGTGCCGCTCGTCGTGCGCGAGCACCACCACGTACTGCAACGGCGGCTGCGTCGACCTCGCGACCTCGGCGCAGAACTGCGGCGCGTGCGGCAACGCGTGCCCCATCCCCGGCAACGCCACGCCGCGTTGCACCAGCGGCGCGTGCGGCTTCGTCTGCGCCACGGGGATGTCAGACTGCGACCGCAACCCCGTGAACGGCTGCGAGACCGACCTGCGCTCGGCGTCGCGGCACTGCGGCACCTGCGGGAACACCTGCCCCGCGCGCGCCAACGCGACGCCCGTGTGTGCTGGCGGTTCGTGCGGATACACCTGCGCCAACGGCTACGCCGACTGCAACGCCGACCCCCTCGACGGCTGCGAGACCGAGCTCGGGCGCGACCCGCAGCACTGCGGCGCGTGCGGCCGCGCGTGCAACCTGCCGCGCGCGGCGTCGACCACCTGCCTCGCCGGTGCGTGCGCCGTCACCACCTGCATGGCGGGCTCGGCCGACTGCGACGGCGACGCGAACAACGGCTGCGAGGCCGACCTCGCCGTTGACGGGCGCCACTGCGGCGCCTGCAACCGCGCGTGCGGCGACGGCATGGCCTGCCAGAACCGCCTGTGCACGGCGTTCCCGAGCACCGGCGTCAACGGCGCCTTCGCGCCCACAGCGAACACCGTGCTCGCGCCGGGGACCTACCACTTCACCACCATCCAGGTGCCGCCCGGGGTGACCATCACCACGAGCGGACAGGGCGTGCTCGACCTGCGCGCCACGGGCGATGTGTGGATCCGCGGCACCCTCGACGTCACGGGCGGCCGCGGCGGCGAGGGCACCATGTGCAACGGCGCCGGCGGCGTCGGCGGCGCGAGCGCCTCGCCCGTCGCGACCCTCAGCTCCGACAGCCGCATGGACAACCTGGGCGGCGTCGGCGGCCTCGGCGGCCTCGGCGCCGCGGGGCTTCCGGGCATGGGGCTCTCGTCGTGCATCGGCCAGCCGGGCAACCTCGGCGGCGGCGGCGGCGGCGGCGTCTCGTCGGCGACCACGCCTGCGTGCGGCGGCGGCGGTGGCGGCGGACAGGGCGGCGGCGGCGGCGGTGGTGGCGGCGTGTGCTGCAACCCCACGCTCGCGGGTCGGCCCGTGTTCGGCGGCGGCGGTGGCGGTGGCTTCTCGGGTGGCCTCGGCGCGCAGCCCGGCGGCGGCGGCCAGGGCGGACGCTCGGGGAACATCCTCTACGACGGCGAGAGCGGCGCGGCCGCGGGATGCGCCGACGGGACCATCTCCCTCGGCGCGGGCGGCGGCGGCGGCGGCAGCGTCGGCGCGGCGGCCCTCACCGACCTCGGCATGCTCACCACCTTCGCCCCCGGCAGCGGTGGCGGCGGCGGCGGCGGCGGCCACGGCCAGGGCGGCGGCGGCGCGGGCGGCGCGCTGCGACTCTCGTCCACCACGGCCATCGTGATCGAGGGGCGCATCCTCGCCAACGGCGGACGCGGCGGCGACGGCGCCTGCTGCGGCGGCGGCGGCGGCGGCGGCTCGGGCGGCGCGGTAATGCTCTACGCGCCCTCCGTGCTCACGGGCTCCAGCGCGCTGATCTCCGCGGTGGGTGGACGCGGCGGCAACGCCGACGGCATCCGCGCCGGCGCGGGCGGCAACGGCGGCCTCGGCCGCGTGCGGATCACCGTGAACCGCACCACGTGCTCCCTCAGCGGCACGTTCAATCCGCCCCTCAGCAACGGCTGCACGCCCACCCCGGGCGGCGTCCCCGGCCGCGTCTTCGTCGGCCCCTTCTCGAACTGATCCCCCTGCAGCGCAGCGCGATCGTGCTGCGCCTCGCACCCTCGCCTTGTCGTCGAGCCTGACGGCGTCCGTCCCTCCGAGCTGTACGGGTCACGCACAGACCCCCCCCATGCTGCGAAGCGGCGCCCGTCGACGCAGCCGGCCCGGGCGCTCGGCGCAGTGTTGCGACGAGGTCCGCCGAGGACTCATCCGCCCTCTCCCCGCGGCACGAACCAGTACCG
This sequence comes from Polyangiales bacterium, assembly GCA_044376155.1. Lineage (GTDB taxonomy): Bacteria > Myxococcota_A > Polyangia > Polyangiales > JAWKRB01. Next base: position 2,095 of record JBILLI010000273.1, on the reverse strand, counting down.
ATGGCGCACCATCGCCACCCCGAGCGCGCGCTGCACGTGCTCGCCCACCAGCACCGCGCGCGGGTGATCCGTCGTCGCGAGGTCCGCGGGGCACGCGCGCATCGACGGCGCCCACAGCGCCATGCGCTCCCCCAGGGGCACGCGCCACGGCCGCCCTCCCACCGTCAGGAACACGCCCGCGTCGCTGCCCGCAGAACTCAGCGCGAGCGCGACGCCGCCCTCTTCCTCTGCGATGACCTCGAGGCGCAGCAGCCCCGTGAGTGTGCCGAGCGGTGTCGGGAACGCCACCGACAACAGCCCGTCGGTCACCGCGTAGGCCACGACCTGCATCACGCTCCCGTCGTCGTGCGTGCGAATCACGCCTACCGCGCCGGGCCTCCCCTCGCGCGTGTCGTCGAGCGCGACCATCGCGGTGTGCATCACGGAACGCGTGACGGGCGTGGTGAGCTGCTCCACCCGCACGAACCACGGACGCGCGAGGCGCCAGAGCCACCCCGCCCACCACGACCAGCGCGACTCGATGTGCAGGGTGAGCGACGCGGTGTGCGCGAAGAAGGTGAGCACCGCGGGGTGTACCCGCGCGGGGTCGACCCCGAGGGATCCGAGGTCACGCACAAGCCCCTGGGGCGCAGGGACATCGGTGCGCACAACGCCGACCGCGACGAAGTGGTCAGCGCCGATGCGCGAACGACGCGGGAGCTTCGACCAGGCGATCACGTCGCGCTGGAACTACCACGTCCGCGCGTCGGCACTCGTGCGCGAGCTCAGTGCGCGGGGGCGGGGGCGGGGGCGGGAGATTCGTCGGGCGGCGGCGGGGCCATGTCGAGGTTCTGGATCTGCGCCGCGCCGATGCGTCCGAACACGTACGGGTTGGGCGGGATCACCTGCGCGCGGGCGGGTCGCGCGCCGCGCTGCACCGGGGCCACGCCCCCATCGGGCTGCGCCTCGGGGGGCGGCACGGGTCGACGCGCCACCCCGAAGGCCGCGAGGATCGCGCGGGTGGCCGCGACGTTCGCGCTGAGGGTCACCGCGTCGTCGTCGCCGCGTGCTGCGGGCGCTACGTGTGCGCCGCCGTCGGCGTCGGCCGCGGGGGACGCCGCGGCGCTGGGGTTGTCGTGCGCGCCGTGGTCGTCGTGTGCGCCGTGGTCACCGTGTGCGCCGTGTGCGTCCGCGCTCGCGGCCGCGGCGGGGGCGGCAGGGAGTCGCTTGCCCCATCCTCCGAGGCGCGCGCCGAGGAGCGCACACAAGATCGTCGCCACGGTGTGCGCGGCGATGCGCGCGACCAGCACCTTGCGCGACGAGAACACCACCACCGAGGGCGCAGCCGTGGGCTCCGCGGGCGCGGGGGCGGGGGACTCGGGGGCGACGTGGTCCTCGTGCTGCGCGTCGCTCTCCATCGCCGCGAGGGCGGGCGACGGGGGCGGCGCGGGAAAGTCCGTGCTGGGACGCGGCTGCGGGGTCACGCGCTGCAGCTCGATCTCGTCGGGCAGCGGCAGCGCCTCGATGGGGATCGCCGCGCCCGGATACGCCGACGGCGCGTCGAGCTCCGGCAGCAGGCTGTGCCGCGCGTACACGTCCGTAGGCGGGTCGCTGTCCTCGGCGGGCGCGCCCTCGATGTCCCTCGCCAGGTCGGCGCCGAGGAGGTGCTCGAGGGCCATCCGGGCGGGCTCCGCGGGGGCGCTGAGCTGCGGAAGCGGCGGGAGCACCGCGGGCGCGAGGCTCACCGACGGCGGTAGCTGCGACAGCATGATCACGTCGGCGGGCGGGGCTTGGTTGTCGTTGGCCGCGAGGTCTTCTTTCGCCGCGCTTGTGCGCGCGGGGCGTTGCGCCGTCGACGCGGGCTTCTTCGCGCGGCGCTTCTTGACGGGCGCAGCGGGCTCCGACGCGTCGGGGCTCACGGGGTCGCTGACATCACTCGCGGGCTGTGGGGGCATTGTGCGCTGCGACGGTGAACGGTCCCACGCATCAAGCGCTTGAATGCTCCGTCAGTCCGCGGCATCGCCCACGCGCGCCACGCCGAGCTTCTTCATCCGGCTCTGCAGGGTCGACGGCTTCATGCCCAGGATCTCCGCGGCCCCACCTTCGCCGTACACCT
>JBILLI010000272.1:0-9236 GCA_044376155.1 Polyangiales bacterium | reverse complement strand
CTCACGCAGCGCGCGAACCACGCGTCGAAGCCCTGCGGCAGTCGCGCCGACACGCCCTGCGAGCGCGCCCGCACCGAGGCCGGCACCACCGTCTCGCCGAGCGCGACGTCGCCGAAGAACGACCGCCCCGTGCTCGCGAAGTACGCGATGAGTCCCAGGGACCACACGTCCGCCGAAGGGCCGATGCGCGCGAGGATCGCCTGCTCGGGCGCGCCCCACCCGTCGGTGCGCACGGCGATCGAGGCTCCGCCTTCCCGCGCGCGGGCGTCGAGCTGCTTGGCCACGCCGAAGTCCAGCACCTTCACGGTCCATCCCCCATCGGCGGTCGCGTGCAGGAAGACGTTCTCGGGCTTCAGGTCGCGGTGCACCAGCCCGCGCGCGTGCGCTGCGGCGACGCCGTGTCCGAGCTCGGTCATGAAGCGCGCGAAGTCCCTGGGAGACAAGGGCCCCTGCGTACGAACGTGCTCGCCCAGGGTGCGCCCGCGGAGCAGCTCCATGGCGATCCACGGCACCCCCTGCCAGGTGTCGGCGTCGAGCACGCGCACCACGTGGGGGCTGTGCGCCCATGGCGTGCGCCGCGCTTCCTGGAGGAACCGCCCGCGCGCGTCGTCGTCGAAGAGCGCCTCGGCGGTGAGCACCTTCAGCGCGCAGGGGCCGCCCGTCTTCTCGCACGTCGCGCGGTACACCACGCCGAACCCGCCGCGGCCGATCTCGGCCTCGACGAGGAAGCGCCCCGCGAAGCGCGCGCCGATGGTGGGGAGAGACCCGCTCATCGCGCGGGATCATCGGTTACACTCACGCGCACCTCAAGGCCACGCGCATGGACAGCATCCCCCCCGCCGACCCCGACCTCGCCCTTGAGGCGCTCTCCCTGCGCGTCGAGCGGGAGATCTCCCGCCTCGCAGGCGGACGCAGCACGCAGACAGAGATGGTGGGCGGCTGGGCGAAGATCGGCGCGGCGGTGGACCACGTGCTGCGCGCGGCGTTCATTCGCCTGTGCGCGGCCATTCAGGCCCCGCCCGACGCGACCTTCGCGCGCGTCACCCGCGAGGCGTGGGACCTGCAGCGCGCCTCGGCGGGGCAGCTCCTTCGCGCGGTGCGCGCGCTCGGTCCGTTGACCCTCGGGCGCTCCCCGGCGCTGGACCACCTCTCGGCGCACCTCGCGCACCCGACCCTGGCGCTGGCTGTCGAGCTGCGAAACGAGCTCGTGCACCAGCGCCGCGAGCCCACGCGCGAGGAGCTCGGGGCCGTGCTGCGCGCCCTCCGCGCGTGGGTCGCTGCCGCCCGCGGCTGAGCGCGCGGCCCTTCTCGGGCACCGCGGCGGGAGTGTACCTTCGCCCGCCATGTCCACCCTGGAGAGCTTTCTGTGCGGTCGCTGGGTCACCGGCGCCGGTCGCCCCGCGACGCTCGTGAACCCGTCCACCGAGGAGCCCCTCGCCGAGGCGAGCACCGAGGGGCTCGACTTCGGCGCCGCGCTGGAGCACGCCCGTCACCGCGGCGGCCCTGCGCTGCGCGCGATGACCTTCGGCGAGCGGGGCGCGCTGTTGAAGTCCCTCGCGGCGGCGGTGCACGCGAAGCGCGACGAGCTGCTCGACCTCGCGATGCGCAACGGCGGCAACACGCGGGGCGACGCCAAGTTTGACGTCGACGGCGCGGCCGGGACGCTGGGCGCGTACGCCGAGATGGGCGCGTCGCTCGGTGACGCCCGCGCGCTGCTCGACGGTGAGTCGGTGAACCTCGGGCGCAGCTCGCGCCTCGCGGGGCAGCACGTGCTCACGCCGCGGCACGGCGTCGCGGTGCACGTGAACGCGTTCAACTTCCCCGCGTGGGGCACGGCCGAGAAGGCCGCGCAGGCGCTGCTCGCGGGCATGCCCGTGATCACCAAGCCCGCCACCGCCACGGCCCTCGTGGCGCACCGCATGGTGCAGCTCTTCGCCGAGAGCGGCGCGCTCCCCGAGGGCGCGCTGCAGCTGGTCACGGGCGGCGCGGGCGACCTCATCGACCGCATGGGCTCGCAGGACGTGCTCGCGTTCACGGGCGCGGGCAGCACCGGGATGATGCTCCGCGCCAAGGTGAACCTCCTCGCGGCGTCGACGCACGTGAACGTCGAGGCCGACAGCCTCAACGCCGCCGTGCTCGGCCCCGACGTCGAGCGCGGCAGCGACACCTGGGACCTCTTCGTCGCCGATGTCGTGCGCGACATGACGCAGAAGACCGGGCAGAAGTGCACCGCGATCCGCCGCGTGCTCGTGCCCGCGGTCATGCTCGACGCGGTGCAAGAGGACCTCTCCGACCGGCTCAGCGCCTGCCGCGTCGGCAACGTGCTCTCCGACGGCGTCACCATGGGGCCCGTGTCGACGGCCGCGCAGCTCCGCGACGCGCGCGCAGGCATCGAGCGCCTCGCGGCCTCGGGCGCCCGGGTGGTGCTCGGCGGCGCGGGTGCGGTGCAGGGCCTCGGTGCGCCCGAGGGCAAGGGCTACTTCGTCGCCCCCACGCTGCTGCGGCTCGACGACAACACCCGCGGCGACGTCGTGCACGAGCACGAGGTCTTCGCGCCCGTGGCGACGCTGATCCCCTACGGCTCGGTGCCCGAGGCCGTGGCGCTGGTGCACCGCGGCGGCGGCTCCCTCGTGTCGAGCGTCTACACCGACGACCGCACCGTCGCGGGCGAGGTCGCCCTCGGCATCGCCGCGAGCAACGGCCGCGTGTGTGTGGTGAGCGCGAAGGTGGCGGGCGCGTGGCTCGGCCCGGGCGCGGTGCTGCCGCAGCTGCTGCACGGCGGCCCGGGTCGCGCGGGCGGTGGCGAGGAGCTCGGCGGGATGCGCGGCGTCTCGCTCTACCTCCAGCGCACCGCCCTGCAGGGCTACGGCCCGCTGCTGGAGCACATCACCGCCGGCGCGCGCCGCGTCGGCTGACCCACCCCGCCATCCCCAGCACGACGAGGCCGCACAGCGCGCCGTCACCTCCGGGGGACTGCCCCGGCACGGCGCATCCGCAGCGCGCGGGCGCTCGCGGCGGCCGCGCGGGCGTGACCGCGGTGGGCGTTGGCGCGGGGCTGCTCGCCATCTCGCCCTCGCCCTGCAGCGCCAGCGAGAGCGTGCCCCGGTCGCTGCACCCCGCGCTGACGTAGGAGCCCTCGAGGCGCGTCGGCACCACGCGGCGGAGGTCGTAGCGATCGGCGGTGCAGAGCATCCACCCGTTCATCGGGTGCGACTCGATCATGTGCGTGTCGCGCAGGGTGAGGGTCTGGCCGTCGGCGCTCCACTCGCCCTCGAAGGCGCGTCGGTCCCAGCCGCTCTGGAGGCTCGACCAGAGAAAGACCCCGCGCACCCGCGCGCCGTCTTCGGCGCACACCTGCATCGACGCCTGCGCGGTGGGGTCGTTGCCCGAGACCGTTCCGGCCCACACCTCGCAGCGCGCGCTGCGACTGAGGGGCGGGGGGCGCCGGGGGTCCTGCATCTGCACCGTGCCCTGCGCGCCCGCGGTCGCGGCGGCAGAGAGGATCGCGAGGGTCACCAGCGCGGCGCGCACCGCGGGAGTGTAGCGCCGGCGGAGGGCTCAGCCCGCCATGAACTTCAGCCAGGTCTCCACCGCCTCGGTGAGCGACGCGGAGGGATCGACGAACTGCAGACCCATCGCCACCGCGTGCGACGCGTGCCCCGGGCGACGGCGGACCCAGCGCACCACGGCCTCGCACTGCGCGATGGCGCCGTCGGTGGGCAGCGCGAACTTCAGGGTGACCCGCTCGCCCAGCGGGATGTCGCGCGCGGTGAGCACCAGCACGCCGCCGCGGGAGAGGTCCTCGGTGCGGCCGTCGATGGGACCGGCGCCCGCGTTGATGCGCACCGGGGTGGTGTAGGGCGCGCGCGTGTGCTGCCGCCGCGCCACGCCGGGGAGGGGCGGCGGGGCCATGGGTCGGCGCACCCCGGAGATCGACGTCGGGCGCTCGCTGTCACGGTCGCCGTCGTGGGGCTCGGGCTCGATGGAGATCACCGCGCGATCGCGCTGCGGCGCCGGGCGGCGGCGGAGCTGACCCGAGGGTGACACGTACTCCTCGATCTCGACGCTCTCGTCGAAGCCGCCGGCGAGCAGCGCCACGGGGGCGTCGGTGAGACCCGTCTCGACGAGCGCGGCCATGAGCGCGCGCACGTCGGGGTAACGCTCGCTGCGCTGGTGGCGCAGGCATCGCTCGACGACTGCGGAGAGCCGTGAGGGCACGTCTCCGCGCACCGACGAGAGCGTCGGGATCGGCGCCGTCGCGGACTGCACCAGCACCTCCTGGTAGCTCCCGTGAAAGGGCGTGCGGCCCGTGAGGCTCTCGAAGAGCACCACCCCGAGGCCGAAGATGTCTGCGCGAGGGTCGATGTCCTGCTGCCCGAGGAGCTGCTCGGGGGCCATGTACTCGGGCGTGCCCAGGACGGTCTCCAGCGCGGTGATGCGCGGGCCGCGCTCGCGGGGCACGTAGGCTACGCCGAAATCGAGCAGCCGGGCCTCCTCGCCGTGGGGGCCCCGCACGATGAGCACGTTGGCGCTCTTGATGTCGCGGTGCACCATCCCCGCGGCGTGCACCGCGGTGAGCGCGTCGGCGAGCATGTGCGCGACCCGCGCGGCGTCGGCGGGTCCGATGCGACCGCGCGCGGAGATCAAGCCCTCCAGGGACCTCCCCTCGCAGAGCTCCTGCACGATGAAGGGCGCGCCGCGGTCCATGCCGGCGTCGTGCACCTCGACCACGTAGGGGTGCCGCACCGAGCCCAGCGCGCGCGCCTCCAGGAGCAATCGCTCGCGGGCCTCGGCGTTCTCGATCCAGTCGCCGTGCAGCACCTTCACCGCGAGGCGCCGGCCGGTGAACCGGTGGTGCGCCTCGAAGACGGTGCTCAGCCCACCGCGGCCGAGGACGCGGCGGAGGTCGTAACGGCCAGCAAGGGTGTCTCCGACGTTCCAGGGGGTCACAGACGGCGTGAACGTCACCACGCGGCCAGGGTTGAGCCCGTCGGCGGTTCAGTCGTCGAGGGGCGTCGACGCGGCGTCGGTCGGGAGCGTGTCGGCAGGGGAGAGCTCCCCCGCCCGGAGGGTGAACGCCGCGGTGCGCGCGGAGGGGCGGAGGACGACGCTGCGCTCGGTGAGGCGTCCGTCGAGCAGCACCGCCAGGGCGCATCGCACCTCGCGCGCGGCGCGCAGGCCCGTCGCCGCGCGGAGCACCACGCGGACCTCGCCCTCGGATTCGTCGAGGATCGCGGTGCGCAGCCCCAGGGTGCTCGCCGCGGTGCCCACCGTCACGGGCGCGGGTTCGCCCGCGCGTTGCACGAGGAGCTCCAGACCTACATCGGGGTGGGTCCACCGCAGCATGACCTGCGGACGGTGCCGCGGACCGAGCTGCCGCCCCACGCGGGACCACGCGCGCGCGCCCGGGTCGCCTCGTCGCGCGGCGGATACGCGGGCGACTTCGGCGGCGAAGAGGGCGAGCAGGTCACGTCCCGCGTCACCCTCTCCGGCGGCTTCGACGGCGCGACGCAGCGCGCGCAGCCCCTCGTCCTCGCGCCCTGCGCCGAGGGCGGCGAGGCCCAGCCGCGCGTCGGCCATGGGGTCGGCGTTGTCGAGCAGCGTGAGGGTCTGATACTGACGGTGCGCGAGCGCGGGCTCGGCGGCCGCGAGGAGGAGGTCGCCCAGCCGCGCGCGGGCCCACGGGTCGTAGGGGGCGAACTCGACGATCTCCGAGAGCGCGCGCAGCGCCTCGGCGCGGTCGCCCAGTCGGAGCAGGAACTCTCCCACGCGGCCGCGCACCCGCGCATCGGCGATGGGGTCCCGTCGGAGCGCATCGGCCACGGACCGCGCCTCGCGCTCGCGCCCCGCGGTCTCGAGCGCATCGAGCAGGCGCAGCCGCAGGTCGAGGTCACGCGGCGCCACGGTGAGCCACGCGCGGAGCAGGGTGACGCGCGCCTCGGGCGTGAGCGTGGGGGCGGACAGTCGGTTGAGCAGCGCGCCCCAGTCCACGTACACCGCGCGATTCAGCGCGCGCCACGCGCGTGACGAGCCGAACTGTCGGGCGATGGCGGCGTCGAGCCAGTCGGCGGCGCTCGCGTCGTCGAGGCCGTCGCGCACCCGCGCGAGCGCCGAGGGATCGGCGAGGGCGTCGAGGAAGAGGTCGAGGAGCGCGACGCGGTCCTCCCACCAGCGCAGCTCGCACCGCCGCGCGGCGTCGCTCCACACGCCGAGGGCGCCCTCGGGGGTCACGCCGCGGAGGTTCAATCGCTCGCGCCAGAGCACGCGACGCATGGCGCGGGAGAGCCGCGCGCTCGCCGGGCACTCGGTCGCGCCGAGCCCCGTTCCCTCCGCGCCGCCCGGGAACTCAAAGCGTCGCGTCACCCGCGCGGGCGACGCGCCGAGCAGCGCGGGTGGGGGCAGGGTGAGGCCCTGCACCGCGCGGCGGATGCACGACTCGGTCTCGACGTCGCGCAGGGTGCTGTCGGCGATGTCGGCCGCGGTGATGCGACCGGTGGCGTCGACGGTCGCGGCGATGGTCACCGCGCCCGCGAGGGTGGGCCGCAGGGCGCGCTTGCGGGCCACGCAGGCCCGTGCGACCGGCTCGGCCCCGGCGAGCGCCGCGGCGAGCGTCCCGCTGGGGTCGGCGCCGCTGCCTTCGTCGGCGCGGTGCGGGTGCCACCCGTCGCCGTCATCGACGGCCACCGCGAGCTCGCGTCGCGCGACCAGGGTGGTGACGCCGCGAGGTCCGAGCGCGCCGACGCCCAGCGAGGGCAGCGCGCGCGCGCCGTCGTCGAGGATCCATGGCGAGGCGCTCACGGTCCACCCCACGGCGGGCGAGATGGGATCGACCCCGACGAGCAGCGCCGACGCCGGGGTGATCAGCCCGTAGCGCGCACCGATGTCGGCCACCGCCGCCCGCGCCGCGCCGGCAGACTCCAGCGCCGCGATGCGCGCGGTGGCCATGCGGCGCATGACGTCACCGTCATCGCGGAGGGCGCTGACGCCCAGCGGGAAGGTCCACGTGCGCGCGCCGCTCGCCTCCCGTGCGTCGACGCGCACGCTCTTCGGTGGGGTCTCGCCCTCGTCGAGGAGCGTGTACACCTGCAGGGTCTCTCCCGCGGGGAGCGCGTCGAGGACCTCGGGCACGACCTGCTGCGCGCGCGCGCCGAGGTTCAACCGCACGTCGCGGAGCAGTGGTCGCGTCGCCCGCGCGGCCATCGCGCTCATGCGCGCCACGGCCTCGGGCGGATCCTCGGCGCGCTGCACCTCACCGCCCGCGCCCGCGAGGGCCCGAAGCACGTCGTCGTGGGCGCCCTGCCCGATGGCGAGGCCCAACAGACGCAGGTCGGGGCAGGCGCGTCGAAGTGACTCCGCGAGGCGCGTGGGGTCGATGAGCCCCACCGTGGGCGAGCCGTCGCCGAGGTAGATCACCACGCCGTTGCGCCGCGGATCGAGCGCGGCGTGGGCGTCGGAGAGCATCCGTCCGAGGTCGCTCGCGCCCCCCGGACGAACCCGCGCGACCGCAGCGAGCACGCGCTCCCGCCGCGCGGCCGTGACCGCGCCGAGGTGCCCGAGGTCCCCCTCCGCGGGGCGAGCCCCGAGGTCGCCGAAGAGCAGGGCCACGCGGTCCTGTGCGCCGAGCTGGCGGAGCAGCGCGTCGACCGCGGCGCGGGCGATGTCGAGGGAGCCCGCGCCCGTGGCGGCGCTGTCGTCGAGCACCACCGCGAAGTCGGTGCCCGAGGATGGGGTCGCGGGCAGCGCCACCTCGACGCGCATCACGCGTCGGTCGCCGCGAGGCGTGTACGAGGGGATCCACGCGCGGGCGGCGGCGGGCGCGGCGTCGTCGATGAGGTCCACCGCGAGGGCGCCGCGGGGGCGCCAATCGCCGTGCTGCAGCCGCACGTGACCGTTCTGCAACCGAGCTCCTTGCGGCAGCCGGACCGCCGCCAGGGGCTCGCCCGTGACGTCCATATCGAAGGAGAATTCTCCAATCATTCCTGGGTCTTGTGGTGCGCCGAGGGGGAGCGCATAGCGGCGCGTGGGGCCGACCCGGGGGAGCCATTGGGCGAAGGTGATGCGCGTGCCGAGGGAGTCTCCCGGCGCGAGCACGCCGAGGGTCGCGCGCAGCGAGCCGTCAGGGGCGGCGTAGAGGGCCGCGGTGCCGCCGCTGGAGGAGTTCGAGACCACGCCCGGCACGGCGGGGAGCCAGCGCGCGCCGCGGGCGAGGGCGAAGCTCGCGACGAGGGCGCCCTCGGGCAGACGCACGCTGAACTCCACCGTCGCGGCGCGCTCGGCGCCGTTGAAGAAGCGCTGCTCGAGGGTGGTCACCGCGAGGTCGCCGCGCAGGGAGACGTCCGCGCGCCAGAGGTTCGTCGCGAGGGGGGTGGGCGCTTCGCCGGCGGCGGTCCACGCGTTCGCGACGCCGAGGGCGCGCGGGGGCTCCATCGGGGCGGCGCGGGGCGCGGCGGCGCCACCCGTCCAGTCGTCCCACACGGGCGCGGGCTGCGGGGTCGGCGCGCCGTCGCCGAGGAGGGCCTCGCCCTGCGCGAGCTGCCCCTGCCGGTCGGCGCTGCGGAACGACACCTCTCCGCGCACCACCACCACGCGCCCCCCGCCGCTCTCTCGCTCGACCGCGAGCGCGGCGTCGGTGAGGCGGAGCGTGAGCGCGTCGCCCTGCGAGAGCACGTGCTCCTGATCGCCCCACGCCGAGGCGAAGGTGCGCCCGCGGAGCACGCGGGGGCGGCCCTCACGCAGCGAGACCTCGGCGTTGCCCGCGACGCGGAGCTCAAGCCCGCGGTCGGTGCGAAGGATCACCCGGCCGTGCTCGCCCGTGCGCACGGTGCCGTCGCAACCGACACGGGCATCGGTGCGCGCGGGGGTGCCGTCGACCGTGACGTCATCGTGCAGCACCTCGAGGGTCGCGCAGGCGGCGCTCACCCGCGGCGCCGGGCGCTTCTTCGTGCACGCGAGGGAGAGCACCGCGGCGAGCGCGAGAGAGGCCCGCTTCACGGCGCACCTCCCACGACCTCGGTGAGCGCGCGGTCACGCAGCGCGAAGACCCGGCGCGGATGCTCGGGGTCCCACCGCACGGTCTGCGATGCGACGCGCTCTTCGGCGCCGCCCTCGGACCAGATCACCACGAGCTGCGCCTCGCCGCGGGGGCGCGCGCCGCCGCCGCGCCGCACCTCGACCTGCATCTCGGGCGGAGCTTCCATGAACGCGGTGGACTCCAGCGGGAAGGTCGACGCGACGAG
>JBILLI010000271.1:0-9246 GCA_044376155.1 Polyangiales bacterium | reverse complement strand
ACACGTACCCAGAGGGGTTCATCGTGTCGCCGCGGTCCGTCGCAATGGCGCGGAGGACGGCGTCGACCGGACCCACCGGCACGGTCCAGAGGACACATTCGTCCGCGCCGTAGGCGAGCACGTTGGTCGCCCCGGTGGAGGTCTCGATCATCCCGTTGTTGTTGCGGTCCACGCAGCTGGTGCGCTCCGCGGCGATCTTGGTGACCGTGCCCTGCGCGACGAACCCGCGGCTCGCGACGTAGGCGTCGCCCGCCCCGTCGACCACCACGCGCGACGGCATGTTGCAGCCGTTGTTGAAGCAGCAGAGGCCGCGGCACTCCCCCGTGGAGAGGCCCACGCGGTAGCGCGCGATCTCGCGCTGCCCCGTCGCGTCCCACTTGCTCATTGTGCTCTCGCCCGTGTTCACCACCCAGAGAAAGTCAGACACCGTGGTGGTCGACATCCCGCTCACGACGAGCCCGCCGCGCACCGGATCGACCGCGGTGCCCTGCTGGCCCATCCCCTGAAAGGGGTTGCCCGTGTTGCCGCCGACGGTGCGGTCGCGGCACGTGAGGTCGCAGCCGCCGCAGGTGAGGCGCGTGTCCTGCTCGCACCCGTTGGCGGGGTTGCGGTCGCAGTCGGCGAAGTTGGTCGCGCACGACGCCACCGCGCAGGCGCTCGCGTCGCAGCGGCCCGTGCCGTTGGCCGGGTTGCACGCGTTGCCGCAGCGCCCGCAGTGCGAGAGGTCGCTGGCGAGGTTGCGCTCGCACCCGTCGGCGTTGTTCGCGTTGCAGTCGGCGAAGCCCGCGGTGCAGGTCTGCACGCACGCGCCGACGTTGCACGACGCCGCGGCGTTGGCGTAGGGGCCGCAGGCGGTGTTGCACGCGCCGCAGTTGCGCGGGTCGAACTGCGTGTTGGTGCACGCCCCGGCGCAGACCGTCTGGTCCGACGCGCAGCTCGCGGCGCAGGCGCCGCTGGTGCAGACCTGGCCCGCGGGGCAGGCCGTGCCGCAGGCGCCGCAGTTCGCGCGGTCACTCTGCAGGTCGCGGCAGGTCCCGTCGCAGTTGCTGAGGCCGGTCACGCAGCTCACCTGACACGTGCCCGCGGTGCAGACCTGCCCCGCAGGGCACGCCGCGCCGCAGGTGCCGCAGTGGAGCCGATCGCTCTGCAGGTCGCGGCAGACGCCCTCGCAGTTGGTCGTGCCCGCGACGCAGGTCACCTGGCAGCTCCCCGCGGCGCACACCTGACCCGCCGCGCACGCGGTGCCGCAGACGCCGCAGTTCGCGCGATCGGTCTGCAGGTCGCGGCAGCTCCCGCCGCAGTCGGAGAGGCTCGCCCCGCAGCTCACCTGGCACATCCCCGCCGAGCACACCTGGCCCGCCGAGCACGCCGTGCCGCAGGCGCCGCAGTTCGCGCGGTCGGTCTGCAGGTCGCGGCAGACGCCCTCGCAGGTGGTGGTCCCCGCGCCGCAGCTCACCTGGCAGGTGCCCGCCGAGCAGACCTGCCCGGCCGCGCACGCCGTGCCGCAAGCACCGCAGTTCGCGCGGTCGCTCTGCAGGTCGCGGCAGCTCCCGGCGCAGCTCGTGGTGCCCATGGCGCACGAGGCCTGACACGCCCCGCCCGAGCACACCTGCCCCGACGCGCACACGGTTCCGCACGCGCCGCAGTGGGCGCGGTCGCTCTGCAGGTCGATGCAGGCGTTGCCGCACTGGCGCTGCCCGGTCGGGCAGTTCAGCACACACGCGCCGGCCTGGCAGAGCTCGTTCGCGGCGCACGACCGACCGCACATCCCGCAGTGCCGGGACTCGGTCTGGAGGTTCACGCAGACGGTGCCGCAGATGGTGGTCGCGCCGGCCGCGCAGGCCGGGCCACCGCCCACCACGGAAGAGCCGCCGTCGCAGGCCAACGGGGAGGCAGACAAGAAGAAGAGCGCGAGAAGCAGTCGAAGCCTGTGCATCGGAGACCTCCGGATGATCTCTGAATGCACCGCCGCGCCCGTGAGGTCGACGCGGCGACGCCCCTGGGGCCTCGTCACCGGATCTCCTCGCATCTCCCCTGTCGCGCGAGGCGGCCCGACGGTGCGATGCTCCGCGGCGTCATGCGCACGCTCGCCCTCTGCCTCTCGGTCTGCCTCGCGCTCGGCGCCCCCGCGTCGGCGCAGGTGCTGCCCCATCCCCCGGAGGTCGAACGCCTCCCCAACGGGCTCACGGTGGTCTTCGTCCCCTACGACTCACCCGGGATCACCGCGTACTTCACCCTCGTACGAACGGGGAGTCGCGACGAGGTGCAGCCGGGGCGGTCGGGCTTCGCGCACCTCTTCGAGCACATGATGTTCCGCGGCACGCGCACGATGTCGGGGCACGACTACGAGCTGCGCATGCAGCGCCTCGGCGCCGACAACAACGCCTACACCACCGAGGACTACACCCTCTACACCGTGACCCTCCCCGCGACCTCGGTCGACGAGTTCATCGCCGTCGAGGCCGACCGCTTTCAGAACCTCTCCTACGCGGAGCAGGCCTTTCAGACCGAGACCCGCGCGGTGCTCGGCGAGTACAACAAGAGCGCCGCGAACCCGGTGTCGCAGATGTGGGAGTCGCTCGCCGAGCTCACCTTCACCCGACACACCTACGGGCACACGACCATCGGATACCTCCGCGACGTGCGCGCCATGCCCGGGCTCTACACCTTCTCGCAGCAGTTCTTTCGGCAGTTCTACACCCCCGACAACTGCACCGTGATCGTCGCCGGAGACTTCGACCGCGCCCGGGTGCTCACCCGCGTGCGCGAGGCCTACGGGCCGTGGCGCGGTCGGCGCGCGAACCCGACGGTGCCGCCCGAGCCCGCGCAGACCGCGCCCCGACGGCGCGACCTCGCGTGGGAGGGGACCTCCCCGCGGCGCATGCTCCTCGGGTACCGCGTGCCCGCGTTCAGCCTCGACAGCCGCGACAACGCCGCCCTCGAGGTGCTCCACGCCCTCGCCTTCAGCGCGTCGTCGGACCTCTACCAACGCCTGGTGGTCCAGCGCCCGCGGCTGCTCGCGCTGCAGAGCTGGGCGGGGGAGCTGCACCGCGACCCGACGCTCTTCCTCGTCGAGGCCACGCTCGCGCCCGGCGCCACCTTCGACGAGGTCGAGGGCGCCATCACCGAGGAGCTCGCGCGCATCGGACGCGGCGAGGCCGAGGCGTCGCGCGTCGCCGATGTGGTGTCGAACCTCCGCTACGCCATGCCCATGGATGTGCAGCGCCCGGCCGACGCCGCGCAGCTCGTGGCGCGCTACATGGCCCTCACGGGCGCGCCCGACACCTATGAGCGCTACCACGCCCTCGTCGCCGCGGTGACGCCCGACGACGTCGCCCGCGTCGCGCGGAGCTTTCTCACCCCTACGCGCCGCAGCCTCGTGACCCTCTCGCCCGCGGCCGACGCCCCACCCGGCGCGCGTCGCGTGAGCCCCGCGGCCGCCCCCGTCACCCCCGCGAGGCCGCAGTGAAGCGCCTCGTCGCTGCGCTGGTCGCGACCCTCGGCTGCCGCCACGGCGCGCCGCCGCCGCAGCCTCCCCCTGTCACCGCGGTCGCCCCCGTCGCCGCGCAAACGCCCGCCCCGCCCGAGGCGCCCGCGGCGCTCACCGACGCGCAGGTGCTGGTGATGCGCAGTGAGTCGGCGCAGGACGTGGTGATCCGTGTGGTCTTCGACGCGGGCAGCGCCGACGACCCCGCGGGGCAGGAGGGCGCCACGGCCCTCGGCGCGCGCTGGATGCTCGAGGGCGGCACCGCGTCCATGACCTACGCGGAGTTCAGCCGCGCGCTCTTTCCCCTCGCGGCCACGGTCGATGTCGAGGTCGAGCGCGACATGACGGTCTTCGTGGGCCGCGTGCACCGCGACAACCTCGCGCGCTTCTACCCCCTGCTGCGCGACGCGCTGCTGCACCCACGCCTCGGCGACGAGGACTTCACCCGGCTCCGCACGCAGGCCCGGTCGGCGCTCACCATGGAGCTTCGGGGCTCCGACGACGAGGCGCTGGGCCGCGAGGTGCTGCAGGCGTTGATCTACCAGGGGCACCCCTACGCGCACCCGCCCCTGGGCACCGAGCGCGGCCTCGACGCCCTCACCGCCGAGGGCGTGCGCGCCCACCGCGCCGCGGTGCTCTGTCAGGGGCGCGTGCGCGTGGGGGTTGCGGGCGCCGTCGACGACGACTTCGTGGCGACGCTGCGGCGCGACCTCGCGGGCCTCCCCGGCCGCTGCGCCGAGCGCGCGACGCCGACCCCGCCGACGCGGCCCCAGGGGCTCCACGTGGTGGTCATCGACAAGCCCGCGTCGAGCGCCACGGCGATCTCGTTCGGGCACCCGCTCGCGGTCACACGCCGGGACGACGAGCACGCCGCGCTGCGCGTCGCGACGGACTACCTCGGGCTCCACCGGCAGTCCCTCGGGGTGCTCTACCAGACGATCCGCGAGGCGCGCGGGCTGAACTACGGCGACTACGCCTACGCCGAGCACTTCGCGCAGGAGGGGTGGTCGCGCTTCCCCCGCACGAACATCCAGCGGCGGGCGCAGTACGCGTCGGTGTGGATCCGCCCGGTGCCCGCGCCGGCGGCGCACTTCGCCCTCCGCGCGGCCCTGCGCGCGACGCAGTCCGTGGTCGAGCAGGGCGTGCCCGAGGCCGACCTCACCCGCGTGCGGACCTTCCTCGACGGCTACGCCCCGCTGCAGATGCAGACCGCGTCGTCGCGCCTCGGCGACGCCCTCGACGCGCGGTGGAACGGGTGGAGCGAGCCGTCATGGTCCGCCCACATGCGCGCGCGCTGGCAGACCCTCGACGCGGCGGCCGTGCGCGCCGCGGCCGCGCGACACCTCACCGCGCGCGACCTCTGGGTCGCCATCATCGCCCGCAACGCCCGCGCGCTCGCCGACGCCATCGCAGCCAACGCGCCCTCGCCCATCACCTACGACAGCCCCAAGCCCGAGTCCGTGATGACCGAGGACCGCGAGATCGCCACCTGGCCCCTCGCCGTGCGACCCGACGACGTGCGGGTGATCCCGCTGGACCGGGTGTTCCGCGAGCGCGACTGGCTGCGTCCGGAGTGAGTCCTGGCGTCGGGCGCGGCGGTCTCCGGTCACGGCGACGTGCCTCTTCCCCCGGCCGCAGCCCTCGCGTCCCCCCGAACCGCCCCCCCTGCGCGCGGCCTCCTTGCCGCGCTGCGATTCGCCGCGATCCTTCGCGCCGCCGGGCGACGTCGGGACGCGACGACGCTAACATCCGTTCGCGTGAGCCCGCTGTACCGCGACGACCGCCCGACACTCCTCGCGTCCCTCGACGAACTGCGGCGCGAGAACGAAGAGCTGCGCGCCGAGAACTTCACCCTGCGCGTGCTCGCCGACCCGCCAGCCTCGCAGAGCTCGATCGCGCGCATCCAGGGCGCGCTCACCGCGACGCTGGTGGTGAGCGTGGCGATGCTCGCGGCCGCGATGGTCACCCGCGAACCCACGCTGTGGAAGGGCAACGCCGCCACCCCCGCGCCGACGTTCCGGGAGTTTCCTGACGACCTCCCGGCGCCCGCCCGGTCGGCGACGCCGTCCGCGTCCCCCGCGCCGGAGTGCGTCGCCCCGGCCCTCGCGCCAGAGCCGTCGATCGCGCCCGAGGGGCCGTCCGCGCCCTCGCCCGACGCCCTGCGCGCCGCGCTCCTCCCCCTCACCCCCGCCCTTCGGGATTGCCTCCGCGGGGCGCACGGGGCGTACCACCTCGAGGTGTCGCTCGACGCCGCGGGCGCGGTCCACACGGCCGCGCTCCACCCCCGCGCGGGCGCCAGGCTGACCCGCGACGCGAGCGTTTGTGCGCAGGGCGTGGCCGGGCGTCTGCGCCTCGATGTCGAGGGCCCCACGGCCCTGCGCTACTCCCTGCGGATGCGGGGTGACGAGCTCCGCGTGCGGCGCGCGCGTCGGCTCTGAAGCAGCGCGGCGAGGGCGAACAGCGCGCCCGCGCCCCCGCGGCCCGTGGTGGCGCCCGCACGACACGCGCAGCCGTTGGGGGTGCCGTCTTCGATGAGCCGGGGCTCCTCCATGGGCGGCGCGTCGCGCCCCGCGTCCATCACCATGGGCACGTCGGCGCGGCCCGCGTCGACGCCCACCTCGGGGCCGCCCACATCGCCGAGCGGAACGTCGACCCGGCCCATCCCGGCGTCGCGCACGGGCTCCATGCACCCGCCCCGCACGCAGCGCCCGCCGCCAGGGCAGGTCGCGCCCTCGCACGCGTCGCGGCACATCCCCGAGACGCACACCGAGCCGGTCGCGCAGGTCACGCCGACGCACGAGGTCGCGCGGCAGCGGCCGTCGGTGAAGCAGCTCTCGCCCGTCGGGCACGGGCGGCACGGGCAGCGGAACTGGCACACGCCATCGACACAGACCTGCCCCGCATCGCACGTGACGCCGAGGCAGGGGTCGACGCAGCGGTCGGCGCGGCAGGCGAGCGTGAGCGGACACGTCACGCCCTGGCAGGGCGCGCTGCACACGCCCCCGAGGCACACCTGCCCCGCGGGGCACTGCACCGTCGCGCACGCGGGTTCGACGCAGGTGCCGCGGTCGGTGCACACGTTGGGCAGCGCGCACCCGAGCTCGCCCTGGCAGCGCTCCACGCAGCGCCCGCGGTCGCAGACCTCCATCGCCCCGCAGAGCGCGTCGCCGTCGTCGACCATGCCGTCGCAGTCGTCGTCTTGCCCGTTGCAGCGCTCGGCCGCGGGCGCGTTGACCCCCACGCAGGTGAGCGCCCCGTTGCGGCACTGCCGAATGCCCTGCGCGCAGGCACCCGGGCGGCCCGTGTCGCAGCGGTCACCGCCGCCCGCGCACACGAGGTTGTCGACGATCATCAGGAGGTCCTGAAAGTCGTTGTCGCCGCCGCCGAAGAGGTCCTCCCACGCGAAGTAGAACGCGTTGGGGGTGGCCCGTGAATCGTAGATCAGCAGGTGGATGAAGCCGCCGGAGACCTCGCGGTCGGGCTGATACGCGCGCTCGGAGTAGTACACGTACCCGGGCGGGGTGAGCAGGTAGAACCCGATCTCGCCGCCGCGGTAGCGGGTGTCGGTGAGGAAGTCCACCGAGGCGCTCGCGCCCTCGGGCAGCGCGGGGCCGACGAGTTCGTAGAGGTCGGTCATCGCGGGCGCGCGGCCGGGCACCACGTTGTACCAGCCGAAGCGGTTCTCGTAGCCGCTGTCGCGCCCCACCACGGTGAAGCGAATGGAGCACCCCGGGCGAAAGCGCTCGGGCATCGTGGCGGCGTCGCGCTGCACGTTGAGGCCGACCTCCATGCGACGGTCGAGGAACTGCTGCAGCGACGTGCCATCCCCCGGCACCGGGATCGCCGTGCCGTCAGGCTGCCGCACCTGCGCCGCGGCGGTCGTCGCGGCGACGAAGAGCGCCAGGGTCAGGGCCAGGGGGGCGATCCATCGCGGTGCCGACACGGGCGCAGCGTACACCGCCCGGCGAGGCGGCGCGGAGGTCCAGAAATCGTCGCCGAAAAATTCCGTCGGAGCTCCGTGGACGTGTAGGTGCCGTGAAGCATGAACGCCGCCCTCGGTTCGTCGTCTCCCCGTTACGCCCGGCCCGCGCCGTCGACGCGGACCGCACAGCGCGTGGGCCGCTACGACCTCGTCGCTCGCATCGGCGGCGGCGGCATGGCCAACGTGTGGCTCGCCCGCACCGAGGACGACGGGCAGGTGCGCCTCGCGGCGATCAAGCTCATGCACCCCCACCTCGGGTGCGACCCTGACTTCGTGCGGATGTTCCTCGACGAGGCCCGCCTCGCCGCCGGGGTGCAGCACCCGAACGTGGTGGGCATCCACGAGCTCGCCGCCGAGCAGGCCGCGCTCTTCACGGTGATGGACTACATCGCTGGCGACAGCCTCGCGGCGGTGCAGGCCACCGCGGTGGCGCTGAAGCGCGCGATCCCGACGCGCATCGTGATGCGGGTGATGATCGACACGCTGCGCGGCCTCCATGCGGCCCACGAGGCCTGTGACGAGCACGGCGCGCCGCTGAACCTCGTGCACCGCGACGTGTCGCCGCAGAACATCCTCGTGGGCGTCGACGGCATGTCCCGGCTCACCGACTTCGGCATCGCGCGCGCGCAGGGCCGCCTCGCGGTGACCCTGCCCGGGATGCTCAAGGGCAAGCTCCCCTTCATGGCCCCGGAGCACATCGAGGGCCGCCCCCTCGACCGCCGCGCGGACGTCTACGCCGCCGCGGTCACCCTCTGGGAGAACCTCGCGCTGCGTCGGCTCTTCCCGCAGCGCACGAGCTTCGAAGAGGCCCGCCTCACCGCCGCCACCACCCCGTACCGCTCGGCCGCGCAGTTCTCGCCCGCGGTCACCCCGCGGCTCGACGCGGTACTCGCGCGAGGGCTTGCGCCCGACCCCGACGCGCGCTTCGCCAGCGCCGCGGAATTCGCCGACGCGCTCACCGCGGCCGCGGGGGACGAGATCGCCAGCGCCGAGGAGGTTGGTCACTTCATGGGCGCGGTGGCGCGCACGAAGTTGGAGCGGGAGTACCTCGCGCTGCGCAACGCGGGCGTGCCGGGCTTCATCGCCGACACCTCGTCGCCGCTCACCGAAGAGGAGATCACCCGCACGCTGGTGGGTGTGGGAGAGGCCGTCTCGGCGACCTGCCACACCGACTCGGGCGTGCGCCCCGCGGTGGGCACGCTGCGCGCGGCGACGCTGCCCGCGCTGGGCCTCGACGGGCGCGACGTGCGCGAGGGCGACCTCGCGCCGACGGCCGTGCCCACGGGGATCGCCGTGATCCCGACGGGCGACGAAGACGCCCTCGCCGAGGCGCCGTCGGTGTGGATCGACGACAGCGCCGACGAGCCCGCGCCCGCCCCCCGGTCCGCGGAGCCCGACCCCGAGGTCTTCTGCGACCCCGAGCCCACCCGCCCCCTCACGTGGCGCCCGCTGCAGCCCGCGCCGGCGCCGGCGTCGAGGGCCGCGTGGGTGCGGGAGTTCGTGTGGTCCTTCGGGGCCGCGGCGGCGGTGGCGGCGGCGGTGGCCTGGGCCGCGCACGCGCTGGTCTGAGCCCCTGTCTCGCGAGCGCCCGGTTGACGTCGCGTGCAGACATCGCGACGCTCTCGGGATGTCGTCCTCGCGTCGGATCAACCTCCCGCTCCTCCCGTCGCTCGACGATTCCCAGCGCCCGACGCTGGAGCGCGCGCGCAAACAACTCGGCGGCGCGGGCGAGACCACGGCCTTCGCGGGCACCGTGGTGCGCGTGCCCAACCGCGAC
>JBILLI010000270.1:0-9253 GCA_044376155.1 Polyangiales bacterium | reverse complement strand
GGTCCTCGCGGGCTGCGCGCGCGTGGGCGTGGCGCCGCCCCCCGTGGCGCCGATGTCGTCGACGGTCTCCGCGGCCGTGACGCCTGCGCCAAACCTCGCGCAACGACTGCACGAGCTCCGCGACGCGCTCGCGCCGCGTGGGGTGACCTTTCAGGGCATCGCCGCGGCGGGCTTTCTCGCCCACGGCGGCCATGCGGTGACGGCCTTCGACGTGCCCGCGGGGCGCTGCCTCTCGGTGGTCGCGCTGGCCTCGGCGGGCGTGCACGACCTCGACGCGCAGCTCTACGACCCTGACGGCGACATGCTCGTCGAAGACGTCGAGACCGACTCGCACCCCACCGTGCAGCTCTGCGCCGACGCGCCGCGGCGGGTCTTTCACATGATCGCGGCCTACGAGGGCAACGGCGCCTACGCGGTGGGGAGCTTTCTCACCGACCGCGCAGGGCTCGACGCGATCTCGCGGACCGTGGGCGGGCACCCCGGCACCGCGGGCGCGGCGGGCTCCGCGCGAAGCGACCTGGAGCGTCGCGTCAGCGCGCTGCGCGACGGCATCGCGCGGCGAGGCTTTCAGCCCACCGGTGACCCCACGCGGCTCAACCTCGGCGCGGCGGGGCGGGTGCGCGCGCCGTTCCCCGTGACGCCCGACCGCTGCTACACCTTCGGCGCCTTCGCCGACGGAGACCTCGTCGACGTGAACGCGGTGGTCGTCGACGCCGCGGGGGACGAGATCGCGCGAGACCTGCGCGGGGAGCGCGACGCGCTGGTGCAAGTCTGTCCGCGCGTGGCGACGACCCTGGCCTTCGAGGCGCAGGCGGTTCGGGGCGATGGCGCAGTGGTGCTCCAGGCATGGTCGGCCGACGCCGCGGCGGTCGGCGGGCCCACGGCCCTGTGGCTCGGCGAGCGTCTGTCGTGGCAGGGCGCGGCCGGGACGCTGGAGGAGACCTTGCGCGAGGGCGCCGCCCGCGTGGAGGCGCTCGGGTTGCGCGCGGGGAGCGTCACCGACGAGCGCATGACCCTCGCGGCGGGCGACGTGATGGAGCGCGCGCGGCGCGCGTCTGCCGCGGGTTGCACGGCCTTTCTCGCGGCGGCGGGTCGCGGCGCCGGGCGGGTCGATCTCTCGGTGCACGGGCCCGACGGCGCCCTCATCGCCCGCGGGGAGCAGGGCCTCGGCGGCGCCCTCGCGGTGACCTGTGCGCCGCGAAGCGACGCGCTCTCGGTGCGCGTCGGGCTGGAGGCGGGCAGCGGCGAGGTGGTGCTGCGCACGCTGTCGGGAGACGCCCCCGCGTGGTCGAGCGGGCTCGAGGCCACGACGGTGAGCGAGACCTGGGCCGTGCGTTGGCTCCTCCCCGAGGCGCGCTGGTCGCTTCGGGGCACACCCTCGCGCGTGCGGCTGGGCGGCGGTGCGCGGCCGGTGCAGCCGTTGGACCGCAGCGAGGGGCGTTGCGTGCGCGCGGTGCTCGTCGCGGGTGGCGGGATGCCCGCGCTCACGCTCGCCCTGCGCGACGCCGAGGGCCGCGCGCTACAACGCGCCGCGGGCGAGGGGCGGGTCGCCATCGGCCGATGCGGCACTGCCGCGGAGTCGCTTCGCGTGGAGCTCGGCGGCGACAGCTCCACCGAGGGCCTCTGGATGATCTGGGACGAGCGCGAGCGTGCGGCGGCACCCTGAACTCGCGGCGCTGGCGCTGGTGCTCGGGTGCGCGACGGGGGGCGCGCCACGTGGGGCGCGGCTCGCGCAGGTCCCGCCAGACGCCGTGGCGTCGGGCTGGGCGTCGCGGCAGGCCGATGTCGCCACGCAGCAGCTCTTTCAGTCGCTGACGCGGGAGGGCATCCCCGCGCTGCGGCGGGGGCGGGTCACGCTCGACGGCGAGGTGGACCTTCTGAGCGAGGTCGGCCGCGAGCGCGCGGGGCGGTCGATGCCGGGGCTGCGTCCGCGGGCCACGGAGCGTCGCTGGACGGTGCTCCGTCGGCTGGCGGATCACCGCTTCGTCGGGTGGTGCGCGCGAGGCGTGCAGGTCGTCGAGGGAGGCGGCCCCGAGGGCTTCGTGCAGCGGGTGCTCACGGTGGACCGGCTGCTGGTCGTGGCCGATGGTGCGGACGGCCGGTGGGGCTTCTGGCTGGAGGGTCTGGTGCTCGATGGGGGCACCTGGCGTTGGCTCCCGTGGGTGAGCTGGGCCGACGCCGTGGAGGCCCCTCGCGGCGCGCACACCGACATCGCGATGTGGACCTGCGAGATGGAGCGACGACCCGCGGAGATCAGCGGATCTGGCTCGCCTGTTCGATGAACGCCTCGATCTGAAGGTTGGGGTCGCTGTTGCCATCGCTCGCGGGGAAGGCCGACGAGCTCGCGCTCGGGGCCTCGGAGTTGGCGCGCCCGAGGCGAGAAGGGCCTGACTCGCGGGTGAGCATCGCCAGCACGTGGATGCGCACCTCGTGGGCCTCGCGCAGGGAGCGCTCGCGTCGGCCGTCGCTCATGCCAAGCGCCAGGGCCTTGAGAAGCGCGCGGTTCTGCGGCGACTCGTCGGAGCCCCCCAGCGCCAGGGGCACGACCTCGCGAATGGGCATGGCTCGCGCGCCGGCGAGGTAACCGAGGAGGTATTCGGCGTGAAGGCTCAGAGACATCGCGCACTTAGAACCTTTCTGGGGTCGGCGCCTCCGAGGAGACACCGTCTCGGCGCGCGCCGAGGGGTGCGAGGCAAGGGACTTGAACCCTTACGCCCGAAGGCACCGGATCCTAAGTCCGGCGCGTCTGCCATTCCGCCAGCCTCGCAGGGGCGTCGGGAGAGATACCACAAATCCCCTCCGCCTCGTCTCCCCACGCGGGGGAACGGAGCGGTCACGCGCGGGGGAATCTGGTATGAGCACCGCGCCATGAAGGATCCTTCTGAGACGCCCCGGGCGGACGAGGCCGTCGAGCCCGCCCTGTCTGAGGCGCACGAGCCCGCCGAGACCCCGCGCACCGAGGGGGATGTCGTGTCCGAAGCGCCTGCGCCGCGGGAGGATGCGTCGACGTCCGGCGTCGCCGAGGGGGTTGACCCCGTCGCAGCGACGACCGCGGCACCCGCGCCCGAGGCCCCCCCGCGGGCGGTGCGGGAGACGCCGAACAAGGTGAAGCCGCGCGACCTCGCGCTCACCGTGCTGAGCCTCCTGGGTCTCGCGGCGCTTCACCACCACGACGGTCACCTCCGGGTGGGCGTTCCGCTGGGCATCGCGCTGACCTTCGTCGCCGCACTCGGGGTGCTGGGTCTGCTCGGCGACTCGCCCCTCGACCTCCGCGGCGACGAGGCGAGTCCGGCGGAACCGGCGAAGCCCTGGTACCTCCGCGAGGGGTGGTGGGTGATCCTGTTCTCCGGGGCGCTCTACATCCCCATGGCGGGCGCCTACGGCCTCTGGGACCCGTGGGAGACGCACTACTCCGAGGTCGCCCGGGAGATCCTCTCGCGCGACGACTGGATCACCACGTGGTGGGGCCAGGAGGGCTGGTTCATGTCCAAGCCCGTGCTCATCTTCTGGATGAGCGCGCTCGGCATGGGCCTGGGCTCGACCTTCGGCCTGCGCATCGCCGCCGACTCGGGGCCGCAGTTTCAAGAGTGGTGCATCCGCCTGCCCATCGTGCTGCTCGCGATGGGCGCGCTCTTCGGGCTCTACCGCGCGGTCGCCGCGGTGTGGGGCAAGCGGGCCGGCGTGCTCGTGGCGATGGTCCTCGCGACCATGCCGCACTGGTTCTTCCTCGCGCACCAGGCGATGACCGACATGCCCTTCGTGGCGCCGCTGACCCTCGCCATCGCGGCGCTGATGCGCGCGGTGACGGTGGGCGACGGCGGGGTCACGCCCCACCGCGTGCGCCTCTTCGGCGTGCCGCTGCGGGTGTCGCTCTGGCACCTCACCGTGGGCGCGATGCTCGTCACCTGGCTCCCGCAGGTCAGCTACCTCTTCACGCGCCCGATGATCGTGTCGTGCCCCGAAGACGCGCGGATGCAGCAGTGCACGGAGATGCTCCGGCTGAACCGCATCGGGATGTCGCAGTTCCCGGTGGAGACCTATTTCTACGGCTCCTTCGGGAACAGCGCCGACACCCTCGCGAGCAGCGTGCCGGGCTCACCCCAGTGGGAGCGCCTCGCGAGCGTGGTGCCCTTCTTCCCCAGCGCGGTGCAGGCCCTCGCGTGGCTGGTGCTCGGCGCCGCGGCCCTCTGGCTGCTGCGCCGCGTGCGCCGCGCGCGGGACCTCTACTTCGTGCTGGTGTTCTTCTGGTGCGCGATCTCCACGATGGGCAAGGGGCCCGCGGGCCTCGCGATCCCCGTGGCCGTGGCGGGCACCTGGCTGGTGGTCTCGGGCGAGTGGCGGCTGCTGCGCCACGCCCGTCTGCTCACCGGGCTGCTGGTGTTCCTCGTCGTCGGAATGCCCTGGTACATCGCGATCGTCGGGCGCCTCGGCAACGAGTTCATCGACCGCTTCGTGGTGCACGACATCATCAACCGCACCGTCGTCGGCGTGCACGGCGACACCGGCTCGCTGCGCTACTTCCTGTGGCAGCTCGGGTACGCGATGTTCCCGTGGTCGGGCCTCGTGCCCGTGGCGGTCCTCGGCTGGCGGCAGGTGGTGCCGGGTGACGCGACGCCCGAGCAGCGGCACGTCGCGCGCATCGGGATGCTCTGGTTCCTGAGCTCCTTCGTGCTGTTCTCGGCGATGATCACCAAGTTCCACCACTACATCTTCCCGGCGGTGCCCGGGGCGGCGGTGCTGGTGGGCCTGCTCCTCGACCGGATGCTCGGCGCCCACACCCTGCGCCACGCGCGCAACCCCGCGGGCTCGCTCGCCGCGCTCGGCGCGGGCATCACCGCCGCTGTGCTGGGCGTCGCGAACTTCCGCGGGTCTCCCCGCGGGGCCATCCCCCACGCCGCGACGGAGCTGCCGCCGGGCTCGGTGGGGCTGGGCGTGGCGCTGGTGCTCACGGGCGTCGGGCTCGTGGCGCTCTCGTGGTGGCTCTCGCGCGGCGAAGACACCCTCGAGCGCGTGCAGGAGCACGACGCGCACCTCGACGAGGCTGCGCCTGCAGGTAGCCTCGGCGCGCGGGTGGCGGCGTTCTTCTCCGCGGACGGCCCGATGGTCGAGGCGCGCGCGAAGGCCGCCGCAGAGTCGCCCGAGCGCTATGCGAAGATCTCCCACGGCGCCATGGCCCTCGGGGCGGCGGCGGTGGTGGCCTTCGTCGCGCGCGATTTGATGTACCGCGGCGAGGTCCGCCCGCCGGGGTATCAGCGCCTCTTGCAGCTCTTCACGTACCAGTACGAGCGCATGTGGCCCACCGAGTCGTTCGACTACTACCCCATCATGGTGGGATTCGGGGTGGTCACGGCGGTGGTCTCGGCGTCGCTGGCGGTGCATCGTTGGCGCGCCCACGCGGTCCGCGCGATGGTCGTGCTCGCGGCGGTGTGGTGCGCCTGGGCGCTCGACTTCTACATGGTCGACGTGTCGCGACACTGGTCGCAGCGCACGCTGTTTGAGCGGTATTTCCGCATGCGCCAGCCGCGCACCGACGAGCCCCGGGGCGGCGACGACGCGCGCTACACGCACGACATCTGCGGCGCCTACATGATGAACTGGAAGGGCGAGAACTTCTACACGGGCGGGCGCTGCGCCATGCTCGATTGCGGCGACCTGCCGTTCTGTTCGAACCACGCGCGGCAGTGGATGGAGAATCACCGCGGGCAGCGGGTGTTCTTCGTCACCGAGCGCTCGCACGGGTCGTCGATCATGTCGCACGTGCGCGCCACCGGCGGCACCGCGCGCGAGCTGACCGACGCGTGGGACCAGAACAAGTTCGTGCTCATCGAGGCCACCGTGGGCGCGGGCACGGGGACGCGGTGACCCCATGGCGGAGCCCGAAGCCCCGGAAGGCGAAGCCCACGACGCGTCGGCGAATCTCCCGCTGAGCCCACCCCGACGGCGGGACTACTGGATCACCGCGGTGAGCGCGGCCCTGCTGCTGGGGCTCATGCGTGTGCCCGGGCACACCCGCTTCGGGGTGCTCATCGGCCTGGTGCTCACGGTGTGCCTCACGGTGGGGATCCTCGGGCTGCTCGGCGACTCGCCCCTGGACCTCCGCGGCGATGAGCGCGCGCGCGCGGCCGACGAGGCGCCGTGGTGGCGCGGCGGCGTGGGCAAGGTGGTCCTCCTCGGGCTGGTGCTCTATGTCCCCTTCGCGGGCTTCGGGCTCTGGGACCCTTGGGAGACGCACTACATGGAGGTCTCCCGCGAGATTCTTTCTCGCGACGACTGGATCACCCTGTGGTGGGCGCAGGAGGGCTGGTTCATGTCCAAGCCCATCCTGGTCTTCTGGATGGGCGCGCTCGGCATGGGCGCGGGCTCGACCTTCGGTCTGCAGGTCGGCGCCGACGCGGGGCCGAGCTTTCAAGAGTGGTGCATCCGCCTGCCCATCATCGCCCTCGCGATCGGGGCCCTCGTGTCGCTCTACGCCGCGGTCGCGCGGGCGTGGGGCGAGCGCGCGGGGCTGCTCTCGGCGCTGGTCCTCGCGACCATGCCGCAGTGGTACTTCCTCGCGCACCAGGCGATGACCGACATGCCCTTCGTGGCGCCGCTGGTCATCGCCATCGCGATGTTCACCCTGGCGGTGATCACCGACCCGCGCGACCTCGCGACGCCGCGGGCGCTGCGCCTCGGCGGCGTCACCCTGCGCGTGTCGCTCTGGCACCTCACCGTCGGCGCCGTGCTGATCCTCGCGCTGCCGCAGATCGCGTACCTCCTCACGCGCACCCTGGTGACCTCGTGTCCGGCCGACGCCAACGCCGACCAGTGCGGGCGCATGCTCGCGCTGAACCGCCTGGGGCCGCTGCAGGTCCCCATCGAACTCTACTGGTCGGGCAGCGCGGGGAACTCCGCGGCCACGCTGGCGACCTCGGTGCAGGGCTCGCCCGTGTGGGAGCGCGTCGCGAGCCACACGCGGTACTTCCCCTCGGTGCTGCAGGGCGTGGTCTGGCTCGCGGTGCTGCAGCAGGCGCTTGAGGTGCTGCGCCGCGAGCGCTCGCTGCGGGGCCTGTACTACGTGCTCTTTTACGTGGGCTGCGCGGTCTCCACGATGGGCAAGGGGCCTGCGGGGCTCGCGATCCCCGGCGCGGTGGCGGGGATGCACTTCGTCGCCACGCGCCGCTGGGGCGAGCTGCGAGAGATCCGCCTGGGCGTCGGGCTGCTGGTGTTCCTGGTCGTGGGCATGCCCTGGTACGTCGCGATCTATGGGCGCCTCGGCGACGAGTTCATCCAGCGCTTCGTGGTGCACGACATCATCAACCGCACCGTGCTCGGCGTGCACGGCGACACCGGGTCGCTGCGGTACTTCCTGTGGCAGTTGGGCTACGCGATGTTCCCGTGGTCGGGCCTCGTGCCCATCGCGGTGCTCGGCGCGCGCAAGCTCATCCCGGCCGACGCCACGCGCGCGCAGCGCGACGTCGCCCGCATCGGCACCCTGTGGTTCCTCATGGCCTTCGCGCTCTTCTCGGCGATGGCGACGAAGTTCCACCACTACATCTTCCCGGCGATCCCCGGCGCCGCGATGGTCCTCGGGATCGTGCTGCACGCGCAGCTCCCCGCCGAAGACCCCGAGCGTCCCCGCCGCAACCTCGTCGTGCCGCTGGCGGTCCAGGCCCTGGGCCTGCTGCTCCTCGCGCTCGGCGTCGCGCGCGCCCTCGGCGGTTTCAGCGGGCGCATCCGCCCCGGCGCCGCTCACGTGGGCGCCCCCAACCTCGGCGCGGTGCTCGCGGCGTTGGGCGTCGCGGCCCTCTTCGCGTCGTGGTGGATCACCCCGCGGGAGCCCGCGCGCGCCGGCACCACCGCGCACCTCCGGGGCGCGAACCTCGGGGCCATCGGCCTCGCCGCCGCGGCGCTGGTCGCCATCATCGGTCGCGACCTCGCGGCGTCGCGCTCGGTGCCGCCCGGGTCCGAGCGGCTCATCCACCTCTTCGTCTACAACTACGACCGCCCGTGGCCCGTGAGCTATCTCAACCACCAGCCCATGTTGGTGGGGTGGACCGCGGCGGCGGTGCTGGCGCTGGTCCTCCTGGCGGTGCCCCGGGCGCAGGCCTGGGCGCTGCGCGGCGCCGCGGTGGCGGCCACGCTGTTCTCGGTGTGGGCGCTCGACGTGTACATGATCGACGTGACGCCTCACTGGTCGCAGCGTCCGCTGTTCGAGCGCTACTACGCCGCGCGTCGACCCTCCACGGCCGATCCCCGCTTCCCCTTCGACCCGATCATTGCGCACCAGATGAACTGGAAGGGCGAGAACTTCTACTCGGGCAACCACGTCGTCGCCGAGGAGTGCGGGCTGAAGTACTGCACGGGCTCCACCGCGGAGTTCCTGCGCTCGTACGCCGGCACGCGGGTCTTTGTGATCACCGAGCACTCCCGGGTGCGCGGTCTGATCTCGACGGTCACCGGGCAGGGCGGATCGGCGCGGGAGATCACCACCGAGGGCCTGAACAACAAGTTCGTGCTCGTCGAGGCCGACCTCGCGCCGGTCGGCGCCCGTCGGCGATGACCAGCCTCGACGCGCTGCTCGACGCGGTGCGCGACGACCTCGCGCGCGCCGCCCGCGCCGCCGGCGAAGACCCCGCGGCGTTTCGCGCGGTGGCCGAGGAGCTGCGTCCCTTCGTCGACGCCGCGGCCCGCGCCGCTGACCCGCGCGACGAAGCCGCCGCCCGGGAGCTCCGCTCCGTCGCGTGGCTGCTGGCGTACCGCGTCGGGGATCAGGGGCTCACCGGCCTGACCCTCGAGTCGCTGCTGCGCGCGTGGCGCACCCACGGGCCGCCGGGAAGCGCCGCGGCGCTGGAGGGCGTGCGCGACCTCTTCACCGACGGCTTCGCCCGTGGACGCGAAGACCGCGCGCGCCACGCGCTGCTCCGGGCGCTCGCCGCGTCGGTGCCGCTGGTGCCGCTGGGCCCGAAGGCCTTCATGGTGGTGCTCTGCGATCCCCTGGATGCCGCGGGCGCCGACGCGGTCGCCGAGCGGGTGGGCGCGTCGCTGCTGCGCGAGGGCGCGCGCAGCGTGCTGGTTCACCTGCACGCGCTGCGAGACCCCGGGCTCGACGTGCTCGCGCCGCTCTGGACCCTCGCGTCGAGCGCGCGGATGCTCGGCTGCGCGTGTGTCGTCACGGGTGCGCGGGAGGTGCTCCAACGCGCGCTGGCCGAGGGCGCCTTGGCGCGCGAGCCCGTGACCCACGTCGATGACGTCGCCGACGCGGTGCGCGAGA
>JBILLI010000269.1:0-9285 GCA_044376155.1 Polyangiales bacterium | reverse complement strand
GTCGGTGAACGCCCTGCGGCGACGCGCGCGGAACAGCAGCACCGCGGAGACGATGCGCTCGCGCACGACGAGGTGCGCCACCAGCGTGTGGCCCGCGCCCACGATGCCCGCCACCTCGGACTCGTATCGCGCCCGCGCCGCGCCCTGCGCGGGGAACGCGTCGGTGTCGCGGGCCACGCCGCCCAGGGCGATGGCGCGCTCGCGCAGGGGGGCGAGGGCCACCGCGGCGGCGTCCCAGCGGGGGAGGGTGGCGGCGAGGGCGGCGAGGGTGACCCCGCGGAGCGCGGCGGTCTCGAGGGGCACGCGCGGCGAGAGCGCGTGGAGCATGGCGACGTCCGCGGGCACCGCGGCGAGCACGAGGTCGAGGAGCCGCGCGCGCAGCGACGCGAGGTCGGGCGCGGCGACGCCCGCGGTGAGGACCGCCTCGAGCAGCGCGTCGGGATGCACCCGCCGAGGGTGCCACGAGGCCGCGCGGGTCGGTGCTGGTACGAAGGTACCGTGTCGGCGCAGGGGACGCGGGTGCCATCTCCAGGCGCATGTCCAACGACCTCTCGCGCGCCCCCGGGTGGCTCGACCCCGCGCTGTTCCCCTTCTCTCCCAGGGAGTTTCGCACACCCCAGGGCACGCTTCGGTACCTCGACGAGGGCGCGGGCCCGCCCGTGCTGCTGGTGCACGGCACGCCGAGCTGGTCGTTCGAGTGGCGCGCGCAGGTGGCCGCGCTCTCGAAGACCCACCGGGTCATCGCGCCGGATCACCTCGGCTTCGGCCGCTCCGACAAGCCCACCGACCCCGCGGTGCTCCGCCCCGAGGACCACGCCGCCCGCCTGCTCGCCCTCGTCGACGCCCTCGACCTGCGGGACCTCACCCTGGTGCTGCACGACTTCGGCGGCCCCATCGGCGCGCCCGTCGCCCTCGACCGCCCCGAGCGCGTGCGCGCGGTGGTGGTGATGAACACCTGGATGTGGGCGCACGGCGACGCCCCGCGGATCCGCTGGATGTCCCGCCTCGTGGGCAGCGCCTTGGGGCGTTGGCTCTACCTCCGCCTCAACGCCTCGCCCCGGTGGATCGTGCCCGCTGCGTTCGGCGACCGCCGCGCGCTCACGGCCCACGTGCACGCGCACTACCTCGGCCCCTTCGCCGAGGTGTCTTCGCGGGTGAGCGCGTGGACCCTCGGCGTGCGCCTCGCCGGCTCCGACCCCTTCTACGACGCCCTCTGGCAACGCCGCGACGCCCTGCGCGACAAGCTCACGCAGGTGCTCTGGGGCATGGCCGACCCGGCCTTCGGCCCCGACTACCTCGCCCGCTGGCGCGAGGCCTTTCCGCGCGCCGCGGTGACCGCCCTCCCCGGGGTCGGTCACTTCCCCCAGGAGGAGGCGCCTGACGCCGTGGTCGAGGCCATTCGTCGGGCGTGACTTCTCGCGCCCTCGCGGCGATGCTGCGGGCTTGTTGACGGTGCGCCTGCGAACAACCGTGGCCCGCCTCGTCGCGCGTCCGCAGGCGTGGCTCGCGCTCGCGTTCGGCGCGCTCTGGATGCCCCTGCTGCACGGCGAGAGCCCGTGGCGGGGAGATGTGCTCGGGCGGACCGCGCCGTGGCGTCACTTCGTGCGAGCGCGGCTGCGCGCGGGGGAATTCCCCGGGTGGTGTGACACCTTCGACGCGGGCGCTCCGACCTTCGGGCTCACGCAGCCCGGGGTCTTCGACCCCCTCGCGCTGCCGGGGTGGCTCCTGCCGCTGCCCTGGGGTCTCGGGCTGCAGGCCCTGTGCTCGCACGCGCTGTTCACGGTGGGCGTGCGGGCGTGGCTGCGCACGCTGGGCAGCGACGACGACGACGCCACCGCGGGCGCGGCCGTGGCGGGGCTCTCGGGCTTCGTGGTCTCGACGCACTTCACCGCGGCGCCGGTGGTCATGGGCATCGCCTGGACCCCCTGGGCGCTGCACCACCTCGCCCGCGCGTCGCGCGACGGGGACGGGCGCGCGTGGGTCTGGGCGTCGCTGTGCCTCGCCGCCCCGGTGCTCGCGGGGGACCCGATGGGGGCGCTGCTCGCGGCGCTCATCGCCGTCGCGCAGGCCCTTGGGGGAGAGGAGGTCTCTGCGCGGCGACGGGCGCTGCGCGGGGTGGCGCTCACGCTCCTCGGCGCGCTGGGTCTCTCTGCGGCGCAGTGGCTCCCGGCGCTCGCGGCGCGCGCCGACGGGGTGAGCGTGGGCGTGGGCGCGTGGCATGCGGAGCTCTCGCCGAGACGTCTCATCGAGCTCATGGCGCCCGGGTTCTTCGGCGAGGCGCACAGCGCGGACTGGTTCCTGCCGGGGCTCTACGGCGACGGGCGGCGGTCCGTGGGCGTGCCCTGGGCCGCGGGGATCTACCTCGGCGCGGTGACCACGCCCCTCGCGGTGGCGGCGGCGCTCCGCGCGTCACGGACGCGGCTGGACGTGTCCTTCGGCGTCGCCGCGGCGCTGCTGGCGGCGTTGTCGCTGGGGCGTCACACACCGCTGTGGGGCGCGCTCACCCAGGCGCTCCCGCCGCTGCGTTGGCTGATGCGCCCGGAGGCGTACTTCGGCGCGGTGACCCTGCTCGCCGCGGCCCTCGCGGCGCGGGCCCTCCCCGACGCGCGTCGCCGGGTGGACCTCGCCGCCCGGGTCAGCGGCGCCATGTCGTTGGCCATGCTGCTGCTCGCGGCGCTGATGTTCCTTCGGGGGTCGCGGCTCGCGCGAGGCGTGGTGCGCCCGCTGCCGGTGTTCCCGCCCGTGGTGCACGAAATCGTGTTCGCCGCGACGAGCCACGCCGCGGCCTGGCTGCTGTCGTTCTACGCCATCGCGCTGCTCACGCAGCACGGGCGTATCTCCCCGGCGCGGTCGCGGGCGTGGCTCGTCGGGCTGGTGATCCTCGAGCTGTTCATCAACGCGCTGCCCCTGCCCTCGTGGGCGCCGTCGGCGGTGCTCGGCGGGCCGTCGGCGATGGAGCGCGTGCTGCGAGCAGGGGCGCCCTCGGGAGAGGTCACCCGGGTGCTGCGCCACGTCGACGCCGTGCAAGACGACGAACTCCGCGGCGCCGCCGAGGTCGCGGGCACGCTGCTGCCCAACCTCGGCGCCGACCGGGGCATCGCGCACCTCGACCCATCCCGCGCCGCGACCGACCGGGAGGACCTTGCGTGGCACGCCCTCGCGCGCCGCGACCCGGAGCGGCTCATGCGGCTGCACGGCGCGCGCTACGCGCTCATGCCGATGTCAATCGTCGTCGAGCGGCTCCCCTCGCTGCGCCCGGTGGCGCGCTACGAGCACACGCCCTGGGTCGTCGCCGTCGACGACGCCCCCGCGCCCCCGGCCTTCGTCGCGGGGCGGGTGCGTGCCGCCCGATCGGCACGGGCCGCCCGCGAAGAGGCCTTCGCCAAGGGCTTCGTGCCGGGCTACGACGCGTCCATCGAGGGCGCCGCGCCGGGCGGGGCCGCGGGGCGCTGCGACCTGACGCGGACGTCGCCGTCGGCGGTGACCCTGCGCTGCGTCGCGCAAGCGTCGGGCTACGCGGTGCTCACCGATCGCTTCGCGCCGGGGTGGCGCGCGACGGTGAACGGCGCGCCTGCGGTGATCCTGCGGGCCGACGGGAGGTTCCGCGCGGTGGTCATCCCCGCGGGGGCGTCGCGGGTGGAGATGCGCTACGCGACGCCGGGGCTCGGCGCGGGTCTCGCGCTCTCGGCGCTGACGGCCCTCGCGGCGGCCTGGGCGTGGCGCCGGCGCGCGGGTCAGAGGCCCAGCGAGAGCGACTCGTAGACGACATAGGGCGCGCCGGGCAACGATGAGAGACCGCCCGACACGGTGACGCGGTAGGTGCCGGGAAAGACCGTGCCCGAGAAGGTGAACGGGGTGTTCGCGCCGTTGCAGGGCACGGGGATCGAGATGTCGTAGCCGCGCACCGCGTCGACGAGGCGCACGGTGGCGCGCGCGGAGCTCGAGCACGTCGACGTCGGCATCGCGCCGTTCATGGTCACCGTGCCCGACGCGGTGAAGGTGCGCACGTCGAGGCGCAGCGTCGTGGGGTCGGTGACCTGCTGGCAGCCGCCGTTTACGCACGAAAGCCCTGCAGCGCAGGGGTTTCCACAGCGTCCGCAGTGGGCGGTGGCGACGCGGAGGTCGGCCTCGCAGCCGTTGGTGGCGTTGCCGTCGCAGTCGGCGAAGCCGGTGGCGCAGCGCGCGATGTCGCAGCGGCCCGCGGCGCAGGCGCCGGTGGCGTTGGCCGGGGCGCAGCGCGCGCCGCACGCGCCGCAGTGCGCGAGGTCGCTCGCGAGGGTGACCTCGCAGCCGTTGGTGGCGTTGCCGTCGCAGTCGCCGAGCCCCGAGGCGCAGGTCGTGGCGCAGCGCCCCTGGACGCACGCGGCCATCGCGCCCGGGCCCGCCGCGCAGACGGTCCCGCACGCGCCGCAGTTCGCGAGGTCGGCGACGGTGTCGCGCTCGCAGCCGTTGCTGGGGTCGCCGTCGCAGTCGCGAAACGTGCCGGTGCACTGCGCCACGGCGCAACGCCCGGCCGCGCAGGTCGCGGTGGCGTTGGCGAGGGCGCAGCGCGCGCCGCAACGCCCGCAGTGGGCGGGGTCGCTGGCCGTGAGCACCTCGCAGCCGTTGGTCGCGTTGCCGTCGCAGTCCTCGGCGCCCGTCTCGCAGCGCAGCCCGCAGAGCCCCGCGGCGCAGGTGGCGCTGCCCCGCGGACCGGCGGCGCAGGACCGCCCGCACGCGCCGCAGTGGGCGGGTGTCGCGCGGGTGTCGACCTCGCACCCATTGGCCGGGTCGTTGTCGCAGTCGCCCCGGCCGTCGTCGCAGACCATGACGGCGCATCGCCCGAGGCGGCACACGCCCGTGGCCGCGGCGGGCGCGCAGCGGGCGCCGCACGCGCCGCAGTGGGCGAGCGTCGCGGTGATGTCGACGCAGGCGTTGTCGCAGCAGGTGAGCCCCGCGCCGCAGGGGCGGGTGCCGTCACAGGCCGGGCGGCACTGCCCGCTCACGCAGCGGTTGCCGCCGGTGCAGTGCTCGTCGGTGAGGCAGGCGACGCAGCGGTGATCCGCGGTGTCGCAGCGGCGGGTCTCGGGCGTCGACGCGCAGCCCTCATCGCGGCTGCACCCCGGGGCGCAGCGGCCGTCGGCGCGGAGGCAGTGCGCGTCGGCGGGGCACGCGAGGTCGTCGAGGCACGCGACGCAGCGCCCGGAGCCCACGTCACAGAGCGCGCCCGCGGGGTTGCCCTGGCAGTCGGCGGGGCCCGCGCATCGCCGCGCAGCGTCGGTAGGGACGTCGGTGGCCGTGGGGACGTCGGTGGCCGTGGGGACGTCGGTGGCCGTGGGGATGTCGGTGGCGGCGTCGATGGCCGTGGGGACGTCGGTGGAGGGCGTGTCGGCGGCCGCGGTGTCGGAGGGGTCGAGGCGGTCCATGGCGGAGGGCGCGTCGGGGGGGCTCGCGGCGTCGACGGGGGGCTGCGCGGTCGCGTCGGCGACGACGACGTCGCCCGCCTGGGTGCTGCATCCGAGGAGCGCGAGGAGCGCGAGGAGGGAGAGGCGTCCGGTGGCCCGCATGGCTGCGCTGCGTAGCACCATCGTCGCGCCGAAGGGCGTCGGCCCCGGAGACGGTGTTACCGTCGGCGCCCCCTATGGAGAGCACACGACATCTGATCATCGGCGCGGGCGTCAGCGGCCTCGCCACGGCGGCGGCGTTGGGCGACGAGGACTACCTCGTGCTGGAGGCCGACGCGGAGATCGGCGGGTACTGCAAGACCGTGCGCCGCGACGGCTTCGTCTGGGACTACTCCGGGCACTTCTTTCACTTCAAGCACCCCGACATCGAGGCCTGGCTGCGCGCGCGCATGCCCGGTCAGGACATTCGCACCATCGCGAAGAAGTCCTTCATTCGCTACGGCGCCGGGGTGGTGGATTTCCCCTTCCAGAAGAACATCCACCAGCTCCCGCAGGCGGAGTTCATTGATTGTCTGCACGACCTGTACTTCGCGCGCGCGGCGGGCGCGCCGAAGGCCCCCGAGGGGAACTTCAAGGAGATGCTCTACGCCCGCTTCGGGCGGTCCATCGCGGAGAAGTTCCTCATCCCGTACAACGAGAAGCTCTACGCGTGTGACCTCGCGACGCTCGACCGCGACGCCATGGGGAGGTTCTTTCCCCACGCCGACCTCACCGACATCGTGCGCAACATGCGCGCGGCCGACAACGCGACCTACAACGCCTCGTTCACGTACCCCGCGGGCGGCGCCATCGAGTACGTCAACGCCCTCGCCAGCGCGCTGCGCCCGGGCACCATCGCCCTCAACGAAGCCCTGGTCTCCATCGACCTGCGTTCGCGGGTGGCGCGCACCACGAAGCGCGAGATCCGCTTCGAGCGGCTGGTGTCGTCGGCGCCCTTTCCGAAGCTCGCGGCGATGTGCGGCCTCGCCCACGATCGCGAGGCGTTCACCTGGAACAAGGTCCTGGTGTTCAACCTCGGCTTCGACCGCAAGGGCGAGCGCGACGTGCACTGGGTGTATTTCCCCGACCGCGCGACGTCGTTCTACCGCATCGGGTACTACGACAACATCTTCGACACCGACCGCCTGAGCCTCTACGTGGAGCTCGGCTTCGCGCGCGACGCCGAGGTGAACGTCGAGCACATGCGCGCGCGGGTGCTCGATGACCTGCGCGCCCTCGGGGTGATCACCGACCACAAGCTCGTGGCCGAGCACAGCGTGGTCATGGACCCCGCCTACGTGCACATCACCACCCGCTCGAACGCCGAGCTCGCGCGGCTGCGGCGGGTGATGCAGGCCAGCGGGGTCTACGCCATCGGCCGCTACGGCGGATGGACCTACTGCTCCATCGAGGACAACATCGTCGAGGCGCGGGCCCTCGCGGCGGATTTCACCGCGCGCTGAGGTGCCCACGCGCTTCTTCTCCGAGAACGCCGTGATCGACTCCTTCGCCCGCGCGCTCACCTCGACGACGGGGCTCTGCTTCGTCCTCGGGCTGCTCGGCGTCGGGGTCCTCGTCGCGGTTGCGCCGAAGCGGTCACGCCAGGGATGACCGCGATCAAGCCGCGCGCCACACCAGGAACGACCCACGACGATGACGACCGTCTTCATGACCCAGCGCCTGCGCCTGCGCCTGTTCACGAGCCGCGATGTCGACGCGCAACACCTCGTTGACCTCAACGCCAACCCGAAGGTCACGCGCTATGTCGGAGAAGGCCCGGTCGACCTCGACACCGCCCGCGCGGTCCTCTGCGACCGCATCCTCGCGCAGCACGCGCGGTGGGGCGTGGGCCGCTGGGCGGTCGAGCGCCGCGATGACGGTGCGTTCCTCGGCTGGTGCGGCTTTCGCTACGACGCCGACGACGACCGCTTCGACCTCGGCTACCGCTTCATGGAGTCAACGTGGGGCCACGGCATCGGCGCCGAAGCCGCGCTGGCGTGCATGCGATGGGCAGACGAAGCGCTGGTCGGGCGCGAGATCGTCGGTCGGACCCGCGTCGAGAACACGGCGTCGCTGCGCATCCTTGAGAAATGCGGCGGCGTCGACATCGGCACCGAGGCCGACGACGACGGCCTGGTGCGCGTGTTCCGCCTGAGGGCGCGCGGCCGTTGAGCCCATCACCGCGCGCGGAGCCGCGACGCGAGGTCCGACCAGCGCGGCAACGGCGCCGCGACCAGCCGCAGCGGGCTCGCGCGCAGGCGCACCTCGCGCAAGAAGCGTCGGGTGTGATCCGCGTCGAGGGGGACGAACGCGCCGCGGTCGGGGCGCCAGCGGTGGAGCCGTCGCCCGCGGCGGTCGCACCAGATCTCCTCCCACGCCGTGCCGTGCTCGCGCATCACGGCGGAGAGGGTGGGCTCCGCGCGCCAGGGGGCGTCGTCGGGGGGCACCATGGGCGCGGGGCCTTCGCCCTCGGTGACCCGCACCACGGTGTGCGCGCCGAGCGCGTCGATGGCCCAGCACACCCCGTCGCGCACGGCCGCTGACCCCGGGGAGCTGGGCGCGTCGAGGCACTGCACGGTGCTCATGGCCTCCCACGGCGCGACGAGCATCGACGCGACGAACATCCGCGGGTCGAGCACGATCACCGCGGGCATCGGGGGGCGGACCTCACGACGCATGGGTCACCTCCACCGCGCGCCACGCGCCGTCGTCGAAGCGGTGCAGCGCCCGGTCGTCGGGGTCGAGCACGAACAGGTGGATCCAGCCGTTTCGCACGAGCTCGCGGAGCTTCGCCTCGTGCGCGATCACCTCGCCCACGTCGTCGCGCGAGGCCTCGACGACCGCCGTAAGCCGCAGCGGGCGGTGGCGCCAGCGCGCGCCGTCGTGCAGCGATTGCAGGGGCAGCCCGATGCGCAGGTCGCCACCATTGCCCTCGAAGACGCCGAGGTGCCCGCCCACGACGTTGTGCAGGGTCTTGTTCCCGCTGCCGTAGTGTTCGGGGTCGACGGTGGAGGCGTAGTACTGGAGGTTGATCCAGTGGGCGACGATGAGGGGCGCGGTGAGGATCGTCGCCAGCGCGGCGCCGTCGCGGTCCTCGTCGTGGCGGTACTCGTGCAGAAACGCGCGGCCCTGGAGGTCCAGGTGGCGGCAGCGCTCCCGCGGCATCGCGAGGAAGAGGGCGTTGTCGGCGAGGCCCCACTCGGGCTGCAGCTCCGCCCAGTCCGCGGCGCGCGCCCGCAGCCGCGCGGGGAGCTCCGCGGGCGGCACCTCGCCCAGGCCCAGCGACGGGGCGCGCGCCTCGCGCACCCGCTGCGAGGCGGACGCGATCCAGGGTTCGAGCCGTGACAGCGCCCCCAGCGCGTCGCCCTGCGCGTCGCCGCGGTCGAAGAGGGTGACATCGTCGGTGGTGGTGTCGTGCGTGCCCGCGAGGAAGCAGGTCTCCGCGGGGATCACCACGCCCCGCGCGGCGAGGCCCTCGCGCACCATGGGCTCGTTGAGCAGCGCGGCCACCGCGCGGGCGCTGACCTCGCCGGTCTGACCGCCGCACGCGCCGCAGTGGAGGGCGGCCTCGTGCGGGTTGTTCCGGCTGGTGGCGCCGTGCCCGAGGAGCACCACCAGCGGCGCGAACCCCTGCGTGAGGCTCATGCCCCGGAGCACGCGCTCGGCGAGGTCGACGCGCGCCGTGAGGGAGAGGGGGGCGCCGTCGGCGTCGGCGACGATGCGCGGGCGCAGGGCGCGGCGCTCGCCGAGGTTGAGCCCCGCGCGCGTGGGGTGGTCGTCGTCTTCGACGCCGAGCTGCGCGGCGAGGAGCCGCAGGGCGTGCGGGATGCCCCACGCTTCGACGAAGCCGAGGGCCGCCCCG
>JBILLI010000268.1:0-9329 GCA_044376155.1 Polyangiales bacterium | reverse complement strand
AATGGCGTGCCCCGCCGGACAGATCTGCACCAACGGCGCCTGCCGCCTCTCCTGCGCGACGGGCAGCACCGAGTGCAGCGGCGTGTGCCGCGACCTCCAGACCGACATCGCCAACTGCGGCGGCTGCGGGATGGTGTGCCCCGCCGGACAGATCTGCGCCCGCGGCGCCTGCGTCGTCTCGTGCGCGGTGGGCCAGACCAACTGCACGGGCGTGTGCCGCGACCTGCAGACCGACCTCTCCAACTGCGGGTCGTGCGGCACCGCGTGCCCCGCGGGTCAGGTGTGCTCCGCGGGCGCCTGCCGCGTCTCGTGCGGCGCGGGCACCACGAGCTGCATGAGCGTGTGCCGCGACACCCAGACCGACCTCTCCAACTGCGGGTCGTGCGGCAACGTGTGCAACCCCGGCGAGGTCTGCTCCCGCGGCGCCTGCGTCGTGAGCTGCGGCGCGGGCCTCAACAACTGCTCGGGCGTGTGCCGTGACCTCCAGACCGACCGCGCCAACTGCGGCGCCTGCGGCACCACCTGCCCCGCGGGCCAGGTGTGCTCCGCGGGCGCCTGCCGCGTCTCGTGCGGCGCGGGCACCAGCGACTGCGCCGGCGCCTGCCGCGACCTGCAGACCGACCTCGCCAACTGCGGCGCCTGCGGCAACGCCTGCGCCGCCGGCCGCGTGTGCTCCCGCGGCGCGTGCGTCGTGAGCTGCGGCGCGGGCACCACCGACTGCGCGGGCTTCTGCCGCGACACCCAGACCGACCTCGCGAACTGCGGCGCCTGCCGCAACGCCTGCGCCACCGGCGAGGTCTGCTCCCGCGGCCTCTGCGTCGTGAGCTGCGGCGCGGGCCTCAACAACTGCACCGGCGTCTGCCGCGACCTGCAGACCGACCTCGCCAACTGCGGCGCCTGCGGGCGCGTCTGCCCCAGCGGCCAGGTGTGCTCCGCGGGCGCCTGCCAGGTGAGCTGCGGCGCGGGGCTCAACAACTGCACCGGCGTCTGCCGCGACCTGCAGACCGACAACGCCAACTGCGGCACCTGCGGGCGCGCCTGCCCCAGCGGCCAGGTCTGCCGCACCGGCGCGTGCGTGGTCTCGTGCCTCACCGGACAGACCAACTGCTCGGGCGTGTGCCGCGACCTCAACAGCGACAACGCCAACTGCGGCGCCTGCGGCACGGTCTGCGGCGCGGGCACGGCGTGCTCCGCCGGGTCGTGCCGCGTGTCGTGCGCCACCGGGCAGACCAACTGCTCGGGCGTGTGCCGCGACCTCAACAGCGACAACGCCAACTGCGGCGCCTGCGGCCGCGCCTGCGGCACGGGCACCTCGTGCGCGTCGGGCGTCTGCGCGCCGACCTGCGCCTCGGGCCTCACCGAGTGCGCGGGCGTGTGCCGCGACCTCCAGAACGACACCAACCACTGCGGGCGCTGCGGTGCCGTGTGCCCCAGCGGGCAGCGCTGTAGCGCGGGCGCGTGCGTGTCCTCGTGCCCCAGCGGGCAGACCCAGTGCGGCGGGGTCTGCGTGACCCTCGCCACCGACCTCTCCAACTGCGGATCCTGCGGCCGCGCGTGCGCCGCCGGGCAGGTCTGCACCGCGGGCACCTGCGTGGTGAGCTGCCCCCCGGGGCAGAACAACTGCGCGGGCGTGTGCCGTGACCTGCAGACCGACCGCGCCAACTGCGGCGCCTGCGGCACCTCCTGCGCCAGCGGACAGGTCTGCGCCGCGGGGAGCTGCACCGTGAGCTGCCCCACCGGCCAGGCCGTGTGCAGCGGCGCCTGCTCCACTCTCTCCTCCGACCGCAACAACTGCGGCGCCTGCGGGAACGTCTGCAGCAACCCCGCGAACGCCTTCGGCGCCTGCGGCGCGGGCACCTGCGGCTTCGTCTGTCAGTCGGGCTTCGGCGACTGCAACTCCAGCGGGGGCGACGGCTGCGAGGTGCGCACCGAGACGTCCACCTCGAACTGCGGCCGCTGCGGCAACGCGTGCGCCGCGCCGGGCAACGCCAGCGCCACCTGCGCCTCGGGCACCTGCGGCTTCGCCTGCAACACCAGCTTCGGCAACTGCGACGGCAACGCGGGCAACGGCTGCGAGACCAACCTCACCAGCAGCGTCGCCCACTGCGGCGCCTGCGGCGCGGCCTGCCCCGCGCGCCCCAACGCGTCGAGCACCTGCGCCAGCAGCGCCTGCGGGATCTCCTGCAACGGCGGCTTCGGCGACTGCAACAGCAACGCCGTCGACGGCTGCGAGGCGAACTTCTCCAGCAACGCCACGCACTGCGGGCGCTGCAACAACCCCTGCGTGTTCGCCAACGCCAGCGGCACGTGCAACGGCGGCGCCTGCGCACTCGGCACTTGCAACAGCGGGTTCTCGAACTGCGACGGCAACGCCAGCAACGGCTGCGAGACCACCGGGGCGTGCGTGTTCAGCTCGTGCAACGCGGTCCCGCGGAACTTCCCCAGCGGGGTCTACACCCTCAACGCCGGCGGCTCGAACTGGCAGGCCTACTGCGACATGACCAGCGACGGCGGCGGCTGGACCCTGGTGCTCAAGGCCCGCGGCAACGACGGGAACTTCCTCTACAGCTCCGCCCTCTGGACCAACACCACCCTGGTCAACGAGACCTCGACGGACCTCAGCCAGAGCTCGGCGAAGTTCCGCGGGTTCTTCACCCTGCCCTTCACCGCGATGCGCCTGGGCATGGTCGACGGCGCCACGCGGTACATCACCGTGGCCGCCTCGGGCACCTCCCTGCGCGACGTGCTGTCGGGCGGCTACCGCGCCACCTCCGCGGGCCGCGGCGCCTGGTACCAGCTGCCCGCCAACCCCTCCCTGCAGCGCAACTGCAACCGCGAGGGCTTCAACGTCGACGGCGGCTCCTACCAGCGCGTGCGCATCGGCATCATCGCCAACCAGGAGAACGACTGCAATTCGCCCGACTCCCGCATCGGCTTCGGCGGGCAGGACAACCTCTGCGGCGCCGGCGGCGACAACGCGGTGGGCAACGTGGCCTCGTGCGACGCCGAGAACGGCGACCGCAACTCCTACCTCTTCGGCTACATCTTCGTGCGCTGACCCGAGACGCCGCGGGCCTCACCTCTCCCCGCGGGAGGTGAGGCACACCCGCGGCTCAGAGCGTGACGCCGTGCGCGAGGGTCTTCATACCCTCCTCGAAGAGCACGTCGACCTTGCCCGTGCCCACCGAGATGACCTGCCCCTTGCCGAACTTCGTGTGCAGCACGTGGTCCCCGCGGGAGAACACCCGGCTCACCTGGTAGGGGGTGAAGGCCCCGTCATCCTTCAGGGCCACGCTCTCGGCCCACTTCGGCAGCTCGGCGGGCGGCGGGTTGAACCCCAGCGACCCTTCGACCTGACTGCTCTTACCGCCAGATGACTTCTTGGTGCGCTTCATCGACATGGGGGGGCCTCGTACTTTCCGCCGCGCTGATACCCCGGAACACGGGGTCAGCGCCAGCGGTCACTCCGCGCGGAGGGTGAGCGAGAGGCCGCCGCCGAGGGTGCGCGCGTCCTCGGGGAAGGGGTCGCTGTCGGGCTGCACCACGTGGACGTAGCGCACCGTGGGACCGATGAGCAGGGCGCGGGTGAGGCGAATGTCGAGGCCCACCCCGAGGTCGACGCCGAAGCGCACCACCGGGCCCGTGAGCACCACCCCCGCGTTGCCCTCCACCCACGGCACCAGCCGCCCCTCGGCGAAGCTCAGGTGCAGCCCACCGCCGTACATCGTCGCCACGGCCACGGCGTCGAGGCTCGAGGGGTAGATCCAGGTCGAGGCCATGACGTTCGCGCCGAAGCTCACCCCGCGGTTGCCCGGGCGCGGACGGAGCATGTCGACGCCCACCCGCGCCGACGCCCCGAAGCCTGCGGCGAGCCCCAGGGCGTTGCCCCCGAAGGCCGCCGCGGCGTTGTTGCGCTGGTACTCCGAGAGCATGTAGCCCGCGAGGAGGTCTCCGCGCGCGAACAACCGCCGCGCGAAGGGGTCGGGCGGGGGCAGCGGGCGCGGCACCTCGGGGGGGACCAGCGCCTCGCTGCGCAGGGGATCGGCGCCCGCGACCTCGACGGTGACCGAGAACTCTCGCACGGCCTCGGTCCACCGCACGGGGAGCAGGAAGACCCCGGGGTCGGGGGACGACGGCGCGGCGAGGTCCCCCGCGGTGACGCCGGAGGAGACCCGCACGCGGAGCTCCTCGCGGCGCAGGTCCTCGCCCTCGTGGTCGATGACCCGCACGCGCACGTGGCCCTCGCGCGCCCGCGCCTCGGGCACCACCAGCCGCGTCACCAGCGACAGCGGTGACCGCGAGAGCGCCGGGATCACCACCTCCGCGGGGCTGTCATCACGCCCCTCCAGCGCGCACCGAAGGGTGTGAGATGCCCTGCGCTCCAAGGAGATCGGTGCGGTCACGGGGTCCATCGCCGCGCCGTCGAGGCCGCAGCGCAGGCCCTGCCCGAGGATCAACTGCGAGCGGTAGGGCGTCGCCGTGGGCACCGGCCGGGGGTTCACCACCCGCACCCGCGAGACGGGCGCGAAGGGGCCCTCGAAGTGGTCCGCATCGACCGCGCTCACGCGCACGAAATAGTCCCCGATCTCGAGGGCGGGGATCGCCATGCGGGCGTCTCCCGGCGCGAGGTGCGTGTCGACCGGGATGTTCAGAAACGACGGGTCCCGCGCGACCTGCACGTGCCACTCGTGGGCGGGCGGCGGGGCGGCGCCGGCGGGCGCGTCACCCACCCGCCACGACGCCTCGAAGCGCCCGCGGTCATCGACGGCGAAGACCAGCACCGGGGGCGCAACCGTCCACACCGGCGCCACGGGCAGGCGGTGCTGCGTGAGGGCGCGACCCTCCTCGGCGCGCACCGCGAAGCCCTCGCGCACCACCACCGAGCGCGCGCCGCTCTGGATGCGCGACTGCCCGCGGTACACCGACAGGGTCACCGCGCCGTTCTCCGCCGCGCTGAGCCCCGCCTCGCCGCTGCCGAGCACCACCCGACCGCGGGCCGTGCGAATCGCCAGCGGACGCGCGGGCGGCCGCGCCACCGGACGCGCCGCCGCGGGGGGACGTCCCGGCACCGGGGCCGCCGCGGGGGCCGAGAGGTTGCCGAGAAAGGCCCGCAGCGAGCCGCGCACCAGGGTGGTGTCGCCCGCGCCCGCGAGCCGCCGCACGCGCGTGTTGCTCTCGCCGAGGATCACCACGGTGGTCTGCTCCGACATCCGGAGCTGCGTCTCGTCGGCGAAGGTCACCTCCGCGGTGGAGGCGCTGCCGGTGCTCACCGTGGTGCCGCGAAAGAGGGGGTCGAGCCCGCGCGCGCGGCGCCCCGTGGGCGCGCCGATCTCCACGGTGTTGAGCGTCTGCGTGAGGATCGCGTCGGGCTCGGTGCGCGTGGGCGCGGCCCGCGGGAGGCGCAGCACCTGCCCGGGTCGCAGCCGGTGCGGCGGGCGCCCGAGGGAGGGGTTGTTCTCGTGGATGAGGTTCGTGCGGCGCACGTCGCGGTACAGCCGCTGCGCGATGGCCACGCAGGTGTCGCCAGGGAGCACCCGGTAGTCCATCAGCGCGGGGCGCGCGGGGGCCCGGGGCGCGGGACTTCGCGGCTGCGCGCGCAGTTCCGACGACGCGCCCAACAGCGCGAGCACGAGC
Organism: Polyangiales bacterium; assembly: GCA_044376155.1. Taxonomy (GTDB): domain Bacteria; phylum Myxococcota_A; class Polyangia; order Polyangiales; genus JAWKRB01. The sequence continues at coordinate 3,695 of JBILLI010000268.1, read as the reverse complement.
GCGAGACGACGGGTCACCGCCCCCTCCGCAGGGCGCGCAGCACCTTCTGCCCCACGGCGACGTCGTCGGCCGCGCGCAGCGCCACGTCGCTGGCCCCGGCGCGAATGAGCGCGGGGGACCCGCCCGCGTCGGGGAGGTCGATGACCACCACGGGCACCTTGCCCAGGCCCGGGTCAGACCGCAGCGCCGCCGTGCGCCGCGCGGCGTGCTCATCGCCCGCGAGGATCACCGCGCGCCACGGGTGCCCGTCGGGCGCCGAGGGCGCGAGGGAGCTCCCCGCCACCGCGCCCAGCACCCCTTGCGAGGCCAGGAGCCCGCGCAGGGTCGAGACCCGCTCGGCGGCGAATCCCCAGAGCGCCACGCGGGGCCACTGTCCATCAAAATTCGCTTTGGATTCGGGTGCTTGTGCACGCTCCGGGGTGAGCGCCCGCTCCTCCCGCGCGCTGCCCGCGGCCCGGGCGCGCTCGGCCGCGTCGCGCTGCGAGAGCGACACCGCGTCGGCGCCACGGAGGCAGAGCGCGAGACCGTCGCGAAACTCCTGCACGGTGGGCCGTTGCTCGGGGCGCTTGGAGAGCGCGCGAGCGAGCAGCGCCTCGACGCCCGCGGGCACCTCGCGGGGCGGCGCACACTCGGCGAAGGAGGGCATCGGGACGAACATCTGCTGCGAGAAGATCTCGGCCACGCTGCGCCCCACGAAGGGCGGCGCGCCGAGCAGGAGCTCGTAGAGGATGATCCCCACGGCGTACACGTCCGAGGCCGGGCCGATGTTCTGCCCGAGGCACTGCTCGGGGGACATGTACTGCGGCGTGCCGCGCACCGAGCCGGTCTTGGTGAGCTTCTCGACGCGGCCTGAGTCGCCCACGAGCCCGGCGATGCCGAAGTCCAGCACCTTCACCCGGTCGGTGCGGTCGCCCGCGTCGAGGAGCATCACGTTGTCGGGCTTGAGGTCGCGGTGCACCACCCCCGCGGCGTGGGCGCCCTCCATCACCTGCAGGATCTGGTCGATGACCCCGAGGGCGCGCGACACGGGCATGGTGAGCCCGCCCGCGAGCACCTGCGACGCGAGGGAGAAGCCCCGCAGGAGCTCCATCACCAGAAAGAGCTCACCGCGGTGCTCGCCGTAGTCCAGCACCGACACGATGCCCGGGTGGCGCAGCTTCGCGAGCACCACGGCCTCGCGGCGAAAGCGCGCGCGCATCTCGGCCCGCGCGGTGAACTCCGCGAGCAGGAACTTCACCGCCACGGGCTCGCCGAGCTCGAGGTGCACCGCGCGGTAGACCCTCCCCATGCCGCCCGCGCCGAGCAGCGCCTCGATCTGATACCGGCTCGCGACGACGTCGCCGAGGCGATCGTCGGGGGGCGCACGACCGCACGCGGGGCAGGGCTCCAGCGGGTCGGCGAGGGTGCCGCAGCCGAGGCAGGGCTTGATGACCTCCTCGTCACCGAGGTCCTCGATGCGCGGGCCGTCGTTGGTGTTGCCGCTCACGGCATGACCTCGAAGATCTCCACGGCCTCGCGCTTGCCGCGGAGGGGGTGCGCGCCCAGGGGGTTCAGCGTGAAGCTCCCGCGCACCTGCGCGCCCACCGCGCTGGTCACCAGGGTCTGCCCGGCGCGGGCGAGGGACTCAAGCCGCGCGGCCACGTTCACCACGTCGCCGATCACCGTGTATTCCATGCGCGTCTCGCTCCCGAGGTTGCCCACGAGGGCCTCGCCCGTGTTGACCCCGACGCCGAGCTTCACGTCGATGCCGTAGGTCGCCCGCCACTGCGGCGCGCTGGCCTCGACGAAGCGGTGCATGTCCTCGGCGCACGCGAGGGCGCGGGCGCACTGGTCGGCCAGGGGCTCCTCGCCGCTGCCGGCGCCGAACACCGCCATCACCGAGTCGCCCAGGAACTTGTCGACCATGCCGTCATGCCGGAACACCACCTCGGTGAGCACGGTGAAGAGCTCATTCAAGAACTCGACCACGCGCTCGGGGGGTGCCCCCTCGGCGAAGGGGGTGAACGCGGCCACGTCGGCGAAGAGCACGGTCACGGGTCGCCGCGCGCCGCCGAGGGAGAGCGAGGCCTCGCCCCGGGCCACGCGCTCGGCGACCTCCCGCGGGAGGTAGCGCGCGAGGTCGGCCTCCACCTGCTGCCGCCGCGCGATCTCGGCCTCGCTGGCGGCGAGCCCGTCGGCCATGGCCTCCATCGCCGTGCCCAGGGACTCAAGCTCGTCGCCCGTGCGCACCGTGGAGCGCGCGGTGAACACCCGGGCGGCGTAGTCGCGGGTGAGCTTCACCAGGGCGGTGATGGGGCGCGTGGTGCGCGCGGCGATCCAGACGCCCAGGGCGGTGGCGAGGGCGATGAGCGCGACGATGCCCACGGCCAGCGCGCGGCGGGCGACGAAGAGCGCGCCGTAGGCCTCGGCCTCGGGGCGGCGCACCACCACCGCCCAGCGGCGCGCGGGCATGGTCTGCACCGTGCCCACCATGGGCTCCCCCGCGGTGAAGTTGCCCGAGAGCGCGAAGCGGCGCTCGAACATGCGCGGGGGAATGCCCTCGACGGAGAAGATGTCCCGGCCCTGGAGCGACGCGCCCACGGGCGTCCCCGCGGGGCCGCGGGAGAGCAGGCGGTAGTGGTCGTCGACGACGAGCACGCGGTCGGCGTGGCGGTAGCGGTCTTGCGAGATGTCGGCGACGGCGGTGTCGACCCAGCGCGGGTCGAGGGTGGCGACGACCCACAGGCGCAGCGCCTCGCGGGGCACGCCCTCGGCGTCGGGCGCGGTCACGAACACGGGCAGGAGGTAGCGCAGGGTCACGCCCCAGGGGCCGAAGCCGGCCTCGGTCCACGCGCCCTCGCGGGGGGGCGCGGCGAGGTAGGTGGGGGCGATGCGGTCGATCCAGCGGGGATCGGGCGCGCGGTCACCGCGGAGGGTGATGGCGTCGACGAAGGCGCCGTCGGGGGCGTAGACCGCGAGGTGCTTCACCGCCGCGGCGCGGGCGACGATGCCTCGGGCGACGCGCTCGCGGGTCGCGGCGCCGCCGGCGTCGGGGTCGGCGAGCACGCCCCCCGCGGTGCGCGTGGCCTCGCTGGCGAAATCGAGGTCGCGCTCCAGGGCGTCGGTCACGTGGCCGATGACGGCGTTCTCGGTGTCGCGCTCGGCGCGGGTGAGCCCGTCTCGCTGGATGCGCAGGGTGATCGCCGCGAGGGCGCCGAGGGGCAGCGCCGACGCGAGCAGCAGCACGGCGGTCCACCTCGCGCGGAGCGACACCCCGCGCACGCCCACCGGTCGCATGGAAAGCGCTGCCACGGGCGCAGCGTAGACGATCCCCTCCCGGGCGCGCCAGCGGCACGACGCACACCGCAGGCTTTGCGAGCACCGCGACTCTGCTGTCAGCGCGCGGTACGGCTTCTCCCCCGGCGGCGCATGTGGTTCGATCCGTGCACAAGGAACACGCCCATGCAGACCCGCGGCCGATCGATGAGAGTGTCCGCGCTGGTCGTTGCCGCCCTGCTCGCGGGCTGCGGCGGGGGCCTCGCGGTGGTGGGCGGTGACGCGGGCGAGGCGATCTCGCTGCGCGACGTCGCGCTCGACGTGGGCAAGACGCGTGACGCGGGCCTCGACGCGGGCCTCGACGCGGGCCTCGACGCGGGCCTCGACGCGGGCCTCGACGCGGGCCTCGACGCGGGCCTCGACGCGGGCCTCGACGCGGG
>JBILLI010000008.1:0-29575 GCA_044376155.1 Polyangiales bacterium | reverse complement strand
TCCGTCGCCGTCTCTGCCTGAACCTCCACGCTGAACGCCGCGGAGGTCACGCGGATCTCCTGCCCCTCGCCCGCCACGGTGACCTGCTCTCCCTGCCGCAGCGTGACCGCGCGGAGCTCAGGCGGAACGTGCAGGGCCCCTTCCGTTCGCACGCCCACCCGACGAAACGCGCTGCTTCGCGCTCCCTCCACGCGGGCCTCGACGACGACGATGGCTTCTCGCGCGCCCATGGGGGGAATCAAAGGCCCCACGCCCCACACGCGCGGCGTCCCACCGGGTGAGAGCGTGCCGGTTGCGACCATCGGGTCGCAGCGGAGCGGGTCGACGGTGGGCCCTTCCCAACACCACCACCCCGAGAAGGTGACCGCGCGCGCAGCCGGATCGACCCAGAGGACTGAGATCGTCGCGGTGTCGCCGGGGCGCACCTCCGGCGAGTCGGTCAGCAGCGCGAGGAACCTCGCCGTGGTGACCGCCGACGGCGAGGGCGGAGCGTCTCCGCACGCGGAGAGCAGCACCACAGCGGCGACCGTGGATCGCATCGATCCAGTGGTCTACCGCAACCGCGAGGGCTGGTGTAGGACGCGCGCCATGTCCTCACCGCTTCTCCTCGGCGAGCCGATCAGCCTGAACGACATCGTGCAGGTCGCACGCGGCGCACGCCCGGTGACCCTGTGCCCCCAGGCGCGGCAGCGAATGGCCCAGACCCGCGGCGCCATCGACCGCATCGTCGCGGGCGGCGACGGCGCGCCCCGGGTGTATGGCGTGAACACGGGCTTCGGCGCCCTCGCCGAGACCCGCATCGCGCCCGATCGCATCCGGCAGCTTCAACACAACCTCCTGCGCAGCCACGCGTGCGGCGTCGGCGCGCCGCTGCCCGAGGACGTGGTCCGGGCGATGATGCTGCTCCGCGCGCAGGTGCTCGCGCTGGGCGCATCCGGGGCGCGCCCCCTGCTGGTCGACACCCTCGCCGCGATGCTCAATGCGGGCGTGCACCCGGTGATCCCGTCGCAGGGGAGCGTCGGCGCGTCGGGCGACCTCGCGCCGCTGGCGCACCTCGCGCTGGTGCTGGTGGGCGAAGGCAGCGCGACGATGCGGGGTCAGACCCTGCGCGGCGCCGAGGCGATGGAGCGCGCCGGCGTGGCACCGGTCTCGCTGGAGGCGAAGGAGGGCCTGTCGCTCATCAACGGCACGCAGCTCATGCTCGCGGTCGGCGCGCTTGCGCTGCACGACGCGAAGTCGCTGGCGACGCACGCCGACATCGCCGGGGCCATGTCGCTCGAGGCGCTGAAGGGCAGCGGCGCACCGTTCACTGAGGAGGTCGTCGGCGTGCGGCCCCACCCGGGCGCGCTGAAGGTCGCGCGCAACCTCCGGGCGCTCATCGCCGACAGCGAGATCGCCGAGAGCCATCGCGACTGCAACAAGGTGCAGGACCCATACTCCCTGCGCTGCATGCCGCAGGTGCACGGCGCCTCGCGCGACGCGCTGCGGTGGATCTCTGACGTGCTCTCGCTGGAGGCGAACTCGGTCACCGACAACCCCCTCGTCTTCGACGACGCGCACGGCACGCGGGTGATCTCTGGCGGGAACTTTCACGGCCAGCCGCTCGCCATCGCCCTGGACCTCCTCGCGATCTGCGTCTCGGAGCTCTCGAACATCTCCGAGCGTCGCGTGGAGCAGCTCGTGAACCCGGCGCTCTCGTCAGGGCTCCCGCCCTTCCTCGCGGCCGACACGGGGCTCGACTCGGGCTTCATGATCGCGCAGGTGAGCGCGGCGTCATTGGTCAACGAGAACAAGGTGCTGTGTCACCCCGCCAGCGTGGACTCCATCCCGTCGTCGGCCGGTCGCGAGGACCACGTGTCGATGGGCGCGACCTCGGCGCTCAAGGCTGCGCGGGTCGTGCAGAACGCGCGCTACGGCATCGCCATCGAGACCCTCGTCGCGGCGCAGGGCCTCGACCTGCGAGGGCCGCTGCGGGCGGGGCGAGGCGCTGAGGCCGCACGCGCGGCCGTGCGCTCAAGGGTGCCGACGCTGCTGGGCGACCGCGAGCTCGCGCCCGACATCCTCGCGGTCGAGGCGATGATCCGCGAGGGCGTGCTGACCGACGCCGTCCGCGCCCTCTGCCCCGACGTGGACTGAGCCGTGGACGCCATGCACCTCGCCGCGCTCTGCGGCGTCGCGCTCGTGGCCGGCACCGTCGACGCGGTCGCGGGCGGCGGCGGCTTGATCACCGTCCCTGCCCTGCTCTGGGCGATCCCCGACGCCTCGGTGGCGCTGGGAACGAACAAGGGCCAGTCCACCTGGGGCTCCCTCTCCGCGCTGATTCACTTCTGGCGCAAAGGGTTCCTCGACGCGAAGCGCGCGCCGGTGTCGTTCCTGGCAGGCTTTCTGGGCTCGCTGCTGGGCGCCTCGGTGGTGCTCGCGATCCCTCGGGGCACGCTCCGCGCCGTGGTGCTGGTGCTGCTCGTCGCCGTGGCCGCGGTGCTGGCGCTCCGACGCGACCTCTCGCCGCGAGAGCTCTCGCTCTCGCCCAACACCCGGGTGCTCCGGGCCGCCGCCATGGCCCTGGTTATCGGCGCCTACGATGGGTTCTTCGGCCCCGGCACCGGAACCTTCCTGATCATGGGCGCGGTCACGCTGCTGGGGGACGCCTTGTCGCGCGCGAGCGCCAACGCGAAGGTCGTGAACTTCGCCTCGAACCTCGCGGCGCTGCTGATCTTCGCGGTGAAGTCCCGGGTGCTCTGGCCCATCGCGCTGCCGATGGCGGCGGCGCAGATGGTCGGTGGGGCGTTGGGGGCGCGGCTCACGATCCGCGGCGGCGACCGCTTCGTGCGGGCGGTGGTGCTGACGGTGGTGGCAGCGCTGGTGGCACGCCTCGCGTGGGACCTGCAACATCCCCGCTGAACGATCGGCGAACTGGAGCGCGTCGCGCGCTCACTGCCACGCTGCCCACGTGCTCACTCCCCTCGGACGACTCCGTGACGCCACGCTCGGCGACCTCCTCGGTCGGCTGCTGCGCGCCCGACTCGATGGGGCGCTGATCCTCGACGACGACGACGGCCGCGCCGGCCGGATCCACCTCCGGCGCGGCGAAGTCGTCGCGGTCGAGGCTGACGGACCGAGCTTCGGCGCCCTCGCGGTCGGCGAACGACTGCTCACCCCTGCGGAGCTCTGTGACGTGCTCGCGCGCGACGCGAGCGAGCGCCGCATCGGGCAGAAGCTCGTGCTCGCGGGCCACCTGCGAGTCTGGGAGCGCGACGCGCTGCTGCTCACCCAACGGGCGGCCCGGCTGGAATCACTCTTCCGCCTCGACGACGCCGAGCTCGCGTGGTCGCCGCCCGCGCCCTTCCCGGCCGGCGCCGCAGAGCTCCCGCCCATGTCTCCGACGCGGGTGTTGACCGGCCGACCGCGACGACGGGCTCGCGGGGCAGAGTCTGACGGCCCACGGCGCGCGGCGCTGGCGTCCCTGGGGCTGCACGCGGAGGCCTCGCGGGCGGAGGTCCGGGCGCGCTATCGGGCCCTGGTGCTGGCGCTGCATCCCGACCGCGGGGCGGCGCGAGAGGGCCGCCTTCGCGAGGTGCTCTCGGCCTGGCGCACCCTCAGCGCCGACGCGCGCTGAGCGCCGCTGGGAGTGGTACCATCGCGCCGATGCGCGCCCTCCCCCTGCTCGCCGCCCTCTGCGTCGGTCGTGTCGCCGCCGCGCAGACCGCTCCCCCGACGACCACCACGCCCGTGGCGAGGTCGGCGTCACCCCGCGACGCCGCGCTGGCGCAGGGGGTCGAGGCCTACCGACAGCAGCGCTGGGACGCCGCCGTGACATCGTTTCGCGAAGCCGCACGACTCGACGGCGCGAGCGCGTTGCCGCACCTGTACCTCGGGTACGCCGCGGCCGCGCGGGGAGACGCGGCGTCTGCGCGGGGGTTCTTGCGAGAGGCGCTGCGCCTGGCCACCGTGGCTGCAGACGAGCCGACCCAGGCCCGAGCACGGATCGCGTTGGCGATGCTGCTGGAGGCCGGCGGCGACTGGGACCCGGCGCGCGAGGAGTGGGAGCAGTACGTTCGCTTCGCCGACGGTCACACCGCCCACGCCCCCGCCGCGCCTGGCCGCGCGCGTCTGGAGGTCTTCACCCGCCGCACCACCGTCGCGCAAGACGCCGAGGGGGTTCGCCGCCGCATCGAGGAGCGCCTCCGCGTGAACGCCTCGGGCGCAAATCAGACCTCGCCGGCTGGGATGGTGGCGGCGCCCGCGGCGCCCCGCTGAGGGCGGTGGCCGCGGTGCGTCGCGCGAAGTCCTCAGCGATCGCGGCCTGTTGGTTCGGCCTCTCGGGCTGCGCGCGCGCGATCGTGCCCGAGGTGACCGACGCGCAGATCTCCGGCTCTGCCGACCTCCCACCGCTCGACGACATCGTCGGCGTGAACTGGGACGACTTCCCCGACAAGAACAACCTCCTCGACGTGGTGCAGGCGCCCACAGACCGGGGGGGCGTGACCGTGGATCGGTCGACGGTGCCCGACGTCGTCACCACCGCGGGCTGCGGCGTACCGGGCGCGGTGTGTTGTACGGGCAACCGCTGTGCGCGGGGCGCCGAGTGCCGCGGGGACGTCTGCGCCGAGGTGCCATCTTGCGGTGCCACCGGGCAGCGTTGCTGCGGCGTCGCAGCGTGCGGGCCGGGCAATGCGTGCGCGTCGGGCACCTGCGCATCGATGGTGACCTGCGGCGCGAGCGGCGGTCCCTGCTGCGCGGCCGGCTCCCCCTGCCTCGCGAGCCTGCGCTGCGCCGGGGGGGCGTGTGTGCCCTGCGGCGGCGCGGGGCAGGTCTGCTGCGACGGGGCGACGGTGTGCTTTCGGGGGCTCTCGTGCGGCGGGGGGCTCTGCCGCGCGGCGATGTGACCGCCGCGCGGGTTCGCGGCGCGGATCAGCGGGCGACGCAGACGCTGTTGGAGCACCGCTGCGACGAGTTGCAGGTGCGCCCGCACGCGCCGCAGTGGTTGGCGTTGCTGCGGAGGTCGACCTCGCAGCCGTTGCTCGCGCTGCCGTCGCAGTTCCCGTAGCCCGCGTTGCAGGAGCCGACCGCGCAGCTGCCGGCGCTGCAGGTGGCCGTGGCCCTGGTGAGCGAGCAGGCCCGCCCGCAGGCGCCGCAGTTGTTCACGTTCGAGTTCAGGTTCACCTCGCAGCCGTTGCTGGCGCTGCCGTCGCAGTTCGCGAAGCTGGGGTTGCACGCGCTGATGGCACAGACGCCCGCGCTGCAGGTCGGCGCGGCGTTGGCAAAGGAGCAGACCCGCCCGCAGCCGCCGCAGTGGTTGACGTTCGTGCGGGTGTTGGCCTCGCAGCCGTTGCCCACCTGACCGTCGCAGTTCGCGAAGCCCGAGTTGCAGCTGGAGATGCCGCAGGTGCTGGCGCTGCAGATCGGCGTGCCGTTGGCGGTCGCACAGACGGACCCGCACGCGCCGCAATGGCTGCCGTTGGTGGTGAGGTTCACCTCGCAGCCGTTGGCCGCGCTGCCGTCGCAGTCCGCGAAGCCCGGGTTGCAGCGGAAGCCGCAGCCTCCCGCGGTGCAGATCGAGGTCGCGTTGGCGCGGCTTGGGCAGCGGTTGCCGCAGAGGCCGCAGTTGTTCACGTCGCTCCCGGTGTCGCGCTCGCAGCCGTTGGCGACGTTGCCGTCGCAGTTGCGGAACGAGCCCGTGCACGCGCTGATGGTGCAGGCGCCGGCGGTGCAAGCCGCGGTCGCGTTGGCGAGGGAGCAGACGTTGCCGCAGACGCCGCAGTGGGAGGGGTTGCTGCGGATCGCGGCTTCGCAGCCGTTGCCGGCGTTGCCGTCGCAGTTCGCCCAGCCGGTCTCACAGAGCATCCCGCACACCCCGGCGGAGCAGGTCGCGGCGCCGCGAGAGCCCGAGGCGCAAACGTTTCCGCAGGCGCCGCAGTGGCTGGTGTCAGACGCCGTGTTCGCCTCGCAGCCGTTGCTGGCGTTGCCGTCGCAGTCAGACCAGCCCGCGACGCAGGTGAAGCCGCAGGCGCCGGCGGTGCAGGTGGGCACGGCGTTGGGCACCGTGGCGCAGGCTCTGCCGCAGGCGCCGCACGCGCCGAGGGACGAGGCGATGTTCACCTCGCAGCCGTTGGCGGGGTTCCGGTCGCAGTCCGCCAAGCCGGGGCTGCAGCGGTCCGGGAGCGGCGCGCAGGCCATGCTGATGCGGAAGTACACGCCGCCCTGGTTGTCGCGGCAGTCGGCGTCCTGGAAGCGGCAGGTCATGGTGCCGCCGGCCCAGTTCGCCGTGGCGCTGGTCTGCGGCAGCGCGCCGTAGGCCTCGTCGCGCGTGGCGAAGCTCGGCGTCTGGGCGAAGGTGGGCACGCTCAGTCCGGGGCAGTCGCCGTCGAGGCGCCACGACCAGCCCGCCGACGGCGGGTTCACGGGGGCAGACGCGCCCGCGCTCGGCAGCGCCTCGACGCGGTACTGGCCCGCGGGCATGTCGCGCACGACGAGCTGCTCGGCGCCGCCCGTGCCCGTGCACTGCGACCGCCAGTCGAGGTAACGCTCGGCGACGTAGGTGCACTGGCCGTTCACGCACATGCCGGTGCTGCAGTCGGCGTTGCGCGCACAGGCGAGGCACGGCGCGCAGGCCCCGCAGGATCCGCCGCAGTCGACGTCGGTCTCGTTGCCGTCGCGCACGCCGTTGGCGCAGTTGCTCGCGCGGCATGCCCCGTTGTCGCACCAGCCCGAGCCGCAGGCGTTGCCGCACGCGCCGCAGGCGTTGGTCGAGGTCGCGAGGTTCTCCTCGCAGCCGTTCATGATGTTGCCGTCGCAGTCGGCCCAGCCGGGGAGGCACTGGGAGGGGTTGGTGATGTCGGTGCACGCCTGCAGCGGCTGGTCGTCGAGCACGATGCTGACGCCGCGGATGATGCGCTCGCGGCAGCAGTCGTCGACGTGGGTGAGCACCACGCGGTTGGGCCCCGAGGCGAGGTACGCCGCGAGGTCGGTGGAGCCGCCCGCGGGGAAGTACGCGTAGCTGCCGGGGTCGACGATCCCGTTGGGGTAGCGGCTGTTGAACACGGTCATGCGCACGCCGTCGTCGACGCTGCCGACCTGGATGCGCAGGCTCGAGGCGCTGTAGCCCGGGGGCAGCACGAAGGCGGTCTGAAAGTGGGTGAAGTCGCCGCCGTAGCGGCACTCGCAGACGCCGCAGAGCGTCGACGGGTCGGCGAAGTAGATGTTGTTGCCGTGGGGCGCCCAGCCGGGATCGCTGAGCGACGGGATCGACGTGAAGCTGTACTCGATCGGGTCGCCGTGGCGCGCGGTGCGAAAGCCCCAGCAGAGCGGGCCGGTGCCGCGGTTGATCTGCCACACGGTCTGCGTCGCAGTGGTGGTGGTCCCGCCGACGCCCTGCACGCAGGGGCGGCAGTCCTCGTCGACGATGCCATCGCAGTCGTCGTCGACGCCGTTGCAGGCCTCGGGCGAGGCCGCGCGGCTGCCCGTGGGGAGACACATCGCGATGCCCGCAGTGCAGGTCTGCGTGCCGAGCGCGCAGATGCCGTTGGCGTTGCAGGCAACGCCGGGCGCGCAGGGGACGCAGGCGCCGCCGGGGTCACACACGCCGGTCACGTTGGTGGTCCAGCGCAGGGTGGTGCCGGCGCTCACCGCGCCGATGGTGTTGTGCGCCACCTGATCGACGAAGGCACCATCGCCGCGCTGCAGACCGATGGTCGCCGACGAGCCCGTGGCACGGTCGCCGGTGCCAGACATCCGGCGGTAGATCACGTCGATGGCGTTGGTCGACTCCGAGAGCACCACCTCGAAGTCCAGCGCGCTGCCGGCGACGCCGTTGATCTGCGCGCCGTTGTACTGGACCACGAAGCGGCGGTGGGGCTCGGCCCCGACGACCGCGGTGCATACGCCGTTGGGGGTGAGCAGGGAGTCCCAGAAGGGCGCGATGGCATCACCCAGCACGGTGTTCGGCATGGCGACGTTGGCGCCCGTCCCGGTGAGCGCGCCGAAGCCGACGACGCCGTTCTGCGCGACGGTGACCTGGCGGCGGTCGGTGCCGAAGACCGTCACGGCGAAGGGCAGGTTCACGGCCTGGGTCCGGTCGGTGCCGCCGATGAGCCAGATCTCCCGCCCCGGCGCGTTGCAGGCGTCGATCCAGTCGTACGTCGAGCGGCTGCGCTGGTAGGTCGCGACGTTGCCACCGCAGACGGTGCCGGGGGGGTGCTGACCCACCGCGATGCACACCGGGGCGCCGCTGCCGCAGCTCACGCGGCCCTGGACGCACGCATCGCCGGGGATGGTGCACGCCGCGCCCTCAGCGCAGGGGATGCAATCGCCCTGAGTGTTGCAGACGAGGCCGTTGCCGCAGGCGGTGCCCGGCGGCTGGCGACCCGCCTCCTGGCAGGTCTCGAAGGGGCGCCCGCCGGCGCTGTTCGCGCACGACGTGACGCCGCGGCGACACGAGGACCCGCCGAGCGAGCAGGGCTGCCCCGGCGTGCACGTGGTGAGCTGCTCGTTGGGCACGCAGATGTACTGAAACTCCAGCGCGCCGAGCACCGAGGGGCGACGACCGTCGGCCGAGGGGTGCAGCATCGCGGTGAGCTGCAGCACCGGGCGGCGGTCGAGCGCAAGGGCGGGGTTGGCGGCGCGCAGCTGGCCCGTGAGCGGGATGCGCGTCGGCACGGAGCTCCCGACCGCGTCGAGGGCAGGGAGGGCCACGGCCGGCGCCGCGCCAAGCTCCCCCAGCGAGTCGGCGGTCTTGACCTCGAGCAGCACCGCGCCGCCCGGGGCCACGCTGCCCGCGACGTTCATCATGTCCCAGACGGGGATCTCGTTGGCGTTGGCGCAGTGCGCGGAGAGCGTGTGCACGAAGCGCCCGGTGCCGCAGTTGCCCGTCGCGCCCGACGGCGTGTAGCGAATCCGGCGGCCCGCCGCGACCGCGCCCGCCGTGCGGTACGCGTACTGGTTCGACTGACCGTTGCTCGCGCCGACGATGCCGATGGTGGCGTTGCTGCCGGTGACCCGCGAGGGCGCGGTGCTGCTGTCGGTCGTGTGGTACGCGAAGTCGATGATGTTGGTGCCCTCGTGGAGGATCACCTCGAAATCCATGCGGGAGTTGTCGCCGGTGACGTTGAACCGCGCGTTCTTCCACTGGACCACGTATCGCCGCGTGGGCGCGAGGCCGTAGGTCGCCACGCACACGCCGCCCGCGGTCACGAGGTTGTCCCAGAAGGGCATCAGCGCCGTGCGCGCGGAGGTCGCGGCGAGGGGCTGCGAGACGCCGCCGCTGATCGCGGTGGGGAAGCCGAGGGTGCCGTTGGAGCCGATGCCGAGCAGCGTCTGGGTCGCGCCGTAGAACTCGAACGGGAAGGGCAGGGTGTCGGAGGCGACGGCGTTGTTCGCGCCGTTCAGCAGGCTCACGCGGCCCGGCGCGGCGCACGCGTCGATGAAGGGAAAGGCCTCATCGGTGCGGGTGTACCCGGCGTTGGCGCCGCCGCAAGACGACTGCACGCCGCCCGGCGTCGTCGCCGGCGGGCAGAACACCGCGGGCTGAAACGACCCGTGCTCCACGTCCTCGCACTCAGCCTGGAAGGGATCACCGGCCTCGGGGCACACCACCTGGCTGTGGCAGCCCGCGAGGCACGAGCCCGCGCACGCCGAGACCGCGCCGACGTACCGCTGCCCGCCGCGGTAGGGCTCGCATCGCCCCCAGCGCCCGCCCGCGCAGGTGCGCTGCCCGGGGTGGCAGGCGCCCACGTCGCTGCGCGAAGCGTCGCTCGCGAGGTCGCAGGCCATCGGCGCGGCGCCGTCGTCGCAGGGGCAGTCCGTGGCCGGGAGGGCGCAGCGGTAACAGCCGTCGGTGACCGCGCGGTCGCGGTCATCGCAGTCGGCGCCGCGGGAGCAGCCCACGCCGTAGCCATCGCCGTCGTCGTCGGCACACGTCGCGCGCGGCGCGCTGCCGGCGGAGGCGTCGAGCGCGTCGTCGGTCGACGCGTCACCGCCGGTCGGCGCCGCCGGGTCGACCGCGATCTCCAGCGGACGCTGGCTGCCGCCGGGGCGCGCCGCGTCGTTGGCGCACGCGACCAGCAGGGTGGTCAGGGTGACCGCCCAGGCTCCGAAGCGCGCCGATGCAGACCGCTGCCCCGTCATTGTGGTGCGTCCCATGGTGGCGACCCTCTTCTCTGTCTCGTGACCGCTCATTGGCTTGAGGCGATGATCACGGCGGGCGGGGAGTCCCTCAACGAAGGCGACGCGGGTTATATCGGTAGTTCCAGGTGCCAGAGCGCGCACCCTCGCGGGCGGCGGTTCACCAACGCAGCAGGACCACGCTGATGCGCACACAGCGCCGACGCGGTGCCGAAATGGCGGTGCGTGGGTGCCGGATGTGCGCAAGCGCCGACCTTCTCGTGAGGGGAAGCGTGGGCCCCGCGTGCACCTCGCACCCCCGCCGCCCGACGGCGCGGCACAGCTGCGCACAGCGTCGGCGGTGTGTGCGGGTGTGTGTCGTCTGGCTCAGACGCGCCCGATGTCGCGACGCCAATGCGCACCGTCGATGCGCACGCACGCCGCGCCCTGCTTCGCGCGCGTCGCGGCCTCGGCTACGTCCGCGCCCGTCGCGACCACGCCGAGAACCCGCCCGCCCGCGGTGCGCAGGGTCTCTCCGTCTCGCCGGGTGCCCGCGTGCAGCACGCGGATCGAAGGGTGCTGCGCGCACGCCGCGGCGATGCCGTCGATGGCGTCGCCGCCGCGCACCTCACCGGGGTATCCGTGCGCCGCGATGACCACGCACGCCGACGCGCCCTCGCGCCAGCGGATGTCGTCGGGGCGGAGCGCGCCGCGCGCGGCGTCGGAGAGCACGCGCAGCAGGTCGCCGTCGAAGCGCGCGAGCAGCGCCTGGCACTCGGGGTCGCCGAAGCGGGCGTTGTACTCCAGCAGCATCGGGCCCTCGGCGGTGAGCATCACGCCGAGGTAGAGCACGCCGCGAAAGGGCGCGCCCATCGCGCGCATTTCGGAGAGCGTGGGCGTGATGAAGCGGTCGAGGAGGTCGCGCTCCATCGCGGCGTCGGCGAGCGGGTGCGGCGAGATCGCGCCCATCCCGCCGGTGTTGGGTCCGTCGTCGCCGTCGCGCACCCGCTTGTAGTCCATGGCCGTGCCGAAGCACACCGCGCGCTCGCCATCACACAGCGCGAAGAGCGAGAGCTCCGGGCCGCGGAGCACCGACTCGAGCACCGCCGACGCGCCTGGCGCCGTGAAGATTCCGCGGAGGGCGTCCTCGGCCTGCGCGCGGGTGCAGGCGACGACCACGCCCTTGCCCGCGGCGAGTCCGTCGGCCTTGACCACGATGGGCGCGCCCGCCCGCTCGAGGTGGGCGAGCGCGGCGTCGAGCGCGCCGAAGCGCGCGTAGGGGGCGGTGGGGATGCCCGCGCGGGCGCAGAGGTCCTTGGTGAACCCCTTGGAGCCTTCGAGCTGCGCGGCGGCGGCGGAGGGACCGAAGGCCGCGATGCCGAGGGCCTCGAGTCGATCGACCAGGCCCAGCACCAGCGGGAGCTCGGGGCCGACCACCACGAGGTCGACCGACTCCGCGCGGGCGAGCGCCACGAGCCCGTCGAGGTCGTCGACCCGCAGCGGGACACACCGCGCGACCTCCGCGATGCCGGGGTTGCCCGGCGCGCAGAGCAGCGACGTGCACGCCGGCGACGCCGACAGCGCGAGGGCGAGCGCGTGCTCGCGACCTCCCGACCCGATGAGCAGCACCTTCATGCCCGGGGCGATACCACGCGGGTCTGCCGCTGCACCATCGAGGCGACGCGCAGGACCCTTGCGCGCACCGCGTCCGGTGCAGCATTCTTTGCGGCATGGCACTTCGTCGTAGCGTGTGGACCGTTCTGGGTACGCTCGGGATCCTGGGTTGCGGCAACAACCTCCCTCCCCCCTACTCCGAAATGCTGGACGTGCAGTTCACCCGCATCGACGGCGGCGTGCGGCTCCCCGACGGCTTCATCATCTACGACGACGCCGCGGGCATGGACATCGTGCGTCAGGAGATCGCGCCCACCGACAATCCTCCGGTCGACGCGGTGATCGCCGACACGGGCGATGGCGGGGTCGCGCCGATCATCGACGCTGGCGGCATCGATGTCGTGGTGCCCGAGGCGGGTCCGCCCCCCGACAACGGACCGATGATGAACCCCGACGTCATCAGCGACGTGGTCGACGTGAACATGGAGGACGTCGAGCGCTGCACCCCTGCGATGAACCGCTTCTGTCGCCCCAGCGACGGCATCCCCGAGACGGTCTACGGCCGCGGCATCTGCCGCCGCGGGACGCAGGTCTGCAACGAGATGGGGCGCTGGAACGACTGCGTCGGTCAGGTCGACCCGCGCCCCGGCGGCGAGGTCTGCAACAACCTCGACGACAACTGCGACGGCATCGTCGACAACCTCTACCGCGAGTGCGGCAACGGCCCCTGCCGCGTGCGCCGACTGATCTGCGTGCTCGGCCGCGAGGTGATGTGCGAGCAGAACGCCGCGATGCGCCGCAGCGAGCTGTGCAACGGCGCCGACGACGACTGCGACGGATTCATCGACGAGCGCGAAGACAACACCGGCAACCTGGCCGAGACCTGCTTCACGTACCCGCCGCAGTTCAACGGCGTGGGCATCTGCGCCAGCGGCACGCGCATCTGCGCCGACGCGGGCTGGTCCCCGTGCGACGACACCATCCCCCAGCCCGAGCTGTGCAACGGCCTCGACGACGACTGCGACGGGATGACCGACAACAACTGCACCGACCGCTGACCCGCAGCGCGGGGCCGCGTCACACGGCGACGCGGTTCCGCCCCTCGCGCTTTGCCTGATACAGCTTCACGTCAGCCGCCTGCACGAACTCCTCGACGGTGCGAATCGTGGGGTTCCACTGCGCGACGCCGAGCGAGACGGTCACGGGGATGCGCACGCCATCGAAGACGAAGTCGTGCGACTCCACCAACGCCCGCACCTCCAGCGCGAGGGTGTACGCGCCCTGCACGTGCGTCTCGGGGAGCAGCAGCGAGAACTCCTCACCGCCGTAGCGCCCGAACACCTCGTTGCGGCGGATGCGGCTACGCACCAGCGCGGCGACCTCCTTCAGCACGAAGTCTCCCGCGACGTGGCCGTAGGTGTCGTTCACGCGCTTGAAGAAATCGATGTCGAACATCACGAGCGACAGCGGCCGGCCGTGGCGGATGGAGCGGTTGAGCTCATTCGCCAGCTGGTCGAGGAGGTGCCGCTTGTTCGAAGCCTGCGTGAGCTGATCGGTGACCATCATCTGCGAGATGGTCGACATGAACTCGGCCTCGAGGTCGCCCGCGGAGAGGTACTTCAAGATCACGTCGCCGATCTTGATGCGGTCGCCGTTGCGCAGCGGCGACTCCCGCGTGGGCAGGTCGTTCACGTAGGTGCCGTTGGTGCTGTTGTTGTCGAGCACCCACCACACGCCGTCGCGCTTCACGAGGCGGGCGTGGCGCCGCGAGACCGACTCGTAGTCGAGCACCACCGCGTTCTGCACGTCGCGCCCGAGGCCGAGCTCACCCGCCGGGCCGTCGAGGGGGACGCGCTTACCGATCGGTCCGCGACCCTCCCTGGTGTAGATCACCACGAGACAGTCCGACCCGCCGCTGGTGGGGCGGTCGACGGTGCGGATCACCTGCGTTCGAACCTGCCAATTCGGCTCCGACTCGGAGGGGCCGGGGCCTTCAGGGTTGTCAGGGTCGGTGGGTGACATCAGCAGCGGACCACGTGTCCCGACGGTATCGGCGCGCGCATCGTCTGGTCAAGCCACCGTGGTGGTGGGGAGATGTAGGCATTTCTCCCCGCGTCTCTTTCTGGCGTGCCGCCGGGCGGTTGCACTAGCGTCGAGCCATGAGCATCAGCGCCGAAACGCTTCGCGAGATGCTCCGTGTCGGCCGCGTCGCCGTGCGGGTCGCGCTGCCGAGCGGGGACTGCTGGTCGCTGTTGCAATCCGTGCACGGCGAGCGGGGCGGGGTCACGGTGTCAGTCACCGGGATGACCCTGCGTGTGCCGCTCCGCGACGTGCGCGAGGCCGCCCCGTCGAGGTAGCGCGCCTCACCGCAGCGCGCAGCTCTCGGCCACACCCTCGCAGGCGTCGTCGACGGCGCGTCCCGCGGGGTCGGGAATCGTCGCCGCGCCGTTGCAGACGAAGCTCTGCGCGAAGCAACCGTACTGGTACTTCACCGCGTCGAGCTGCGCGTAGATCGCGTGAGGGTCGTAGACCCCGTCGCCCTCGTACTGGATCACCGCGCCGGTGTAGCGCGCGCCGCTGCCCCCGGTGAGGTTGTCGCGCACGGGGTATCCCATCACCCCGCCGAGGCCCGCGAGCGCGAGCGATGTCTGCATCGAGGGCCACACCGCGGCGCCGTGCTGGGTGTGTCGATACGCCACCGCCGCGGCGTCGAAGACCCCGATGTCGAAGTACGAGTCGCCACGGCCGACGGCCTCGTACACGGGCCGAAGGGGGTGGTCCGGGAGGGGGTCCTGCGAGAGCCGGGGCATGAAGACCAGAGGCTCCGCGGGCTCCCACGCCATCTCCAGGAGCGACAGGCTCGGGTGCAGGTGGGACAGGGTCGTTCGCGTCCCCACGACCACCGGGATGAGCCGCGCCGCGCCGGGCACGGTCTGCGTGCGGAGCACCATGTAGCTCCAGAATCCCCCCGCGCCCGTGGGGATCGCCGCGCGCACCGCCGGGTCCGTCG
Source organism: Polyangiales bacterium (assembly GCA_044376155.1). Lineage (GTDB taxonomy): Bacteria > Myxococcota_A > Polyangia > Polyangiales > JAWKRB01. The sequence continues at coordinate 14,853 of JBILLI010000008.1, read as the reverse complement.
CGGCGACGAGGTTGGTGTACATCCCGCCCATCGACTGCCCCTGCACCACGAGCCGGGAGAGGTCGAAGCGCGCCTCGGTGACGCCGGCGGGCAGCGACGCGCCCTCGCACCGCGCGAGGGTCGACGCCGGGATGCGCAGCCGACCCAGCGCCTCGATGAACAGCCGCGACTCGATCACACCCTGGCGAAACGTGTCGCGGAACGCCTTGAGGTTGGCGAAGTTCAGGTACGCGAGGCCGCTCGCGCCCGGCAGACGCTCGGGGTTCACCGGCAGCGCCTGCGACGCCGTGGCGAAGCCGCGTCCGGCGAGCACGTAGGCCGGGCCGCGCCCCGGTGTGAAGCACCCCGTGACGCCGTTCCACTCATCGACCTCCTGTCCCGTGCACGGGTTCTGCGCGGTGCGCGGACGCCACACCCCGCGGTCCATCGCCGAGGCGCTCGTGCCCCCGGACCCGTGGAGGTAGAGCGCGAGGGGATATCCCGCCGCGGCCATGCGCCGGCGCGGGATCGTGAGCACCACCGGCACCTCTCCGTAGTTGGGCAGGGTGGGATAGGTCACCGTCGTGGGCAGGCCGTCGGCGCCCAACGCGAAGGTGCCCTCGCTGTTGAACGGCGGCACGCCGCGCTGGAACTGCGGCATCGAGACCGTCGCGCGGACCTGGCAGTACCGCGGGTCGCGCGTCGCGGAGTCACCCTCCGCCACCGCGAGGTTCCGCAGCGTCACGTCGCGCGCGGCGACGATGCGGGCGCCGAGGTCGGCGAGCTCGCGCACGGTGTCGTTGGTGGTGAAGACCGTGGCCGCGACCACGGTGTTCGGGTCGATGCCGCGCATGCGCAGGGTCTCCCAGAGCGGCGCGTAGAGCGCCTGCGCCGCCGCGCCGCGCGTGCCCCCAGGGGTCATCCCCTCGCGCAGCGCGCGCAGGGTGGCCGACGCGCGCACGGGCTCGCCGGTCGCGCTGCGCACCCCCGACGTCAGCACGAAGGCGTAGCGACGACGCGGTCGCAGCACGAAGCCCGGCCACGCCGCCACCGAGAGCACCGGGCCCGGGAGGTACTCGTCCTCGTCCCAGGTCTGCGCCACCGTGGGGATCAGACGGCCCCGCTCGGGCGACGCCGGATCGACGTCGATCAGCAACACCGGTGCAGTGACCTCGGCGGGGATGGCCGTGTCGGGCGCGCGCGCCGCGAGCGGGCCATCGAAGCGAAAGTAGGCCACGGGCAACGCGGTGAAGCCCTGCCGATCGCCCGCGATCTCAAGCACTCCGCGCACCAGCGACGACGAGCCCGGAAAGGGGAAGCCGCGGTAGTCGGGCTGGCCCATGACGTTGAGCCGCAGGTCGCTGGGCCACGGGAGGTCGTACCACTGGTCCCGGTCGCTGAGGTCGGCGCGGAGGGACATCACCGCGGTGACCCCGTCGCGCGGCGCGTCGGTGGGCGCGTCGGTGGTCGCAGACACATCCGCCAGCGCGGCGTCAGGCGAGGCCGTCGGGGACGAGCACGCCGCGGCAAGGAGCATCAGGGAGAGGGTGAGGGGGCGGTTCACAGCCGGGGATCCTATCCTTCCGACGCGCCTTCGTGCACCGGGGCGCGCAGCCCGCTGCCCCCGTGTCGCTGCCGGAGCTGATAGACGTAGACCCCGTCCGAGCAGCGCATCGAGCCGCACCCTCCGCCGCCGCGCGCGCCGCCGCCGCGGTGCCGCACCGCGCGCAGCCGCTCGCCCTGAACCCGCCAGATCTCGTCGAAGGCCCGGAGCAGGGCCGCGTCGTCCGTGGCCGCGCGCTCGCCGAGCCGCAGGGCGTGCTCCTCGGGCATCACCACCATGACCCCGTCGCGCCGAGGCGCGTCGAAGTACGCGTCGAACGAGGGGCCGAGGCAGCGCGAGAGGGTGGCCTCCAGCGCGAAGCCCGAGGCGCTCACGGCGCCCAGCGCGATGGCGTCGATCTCTCGAAACGGCAGCGCGCGCCCGGCGGTGACGAGGATCCGCGCGCCGACGTCGTGGTCGAGGCAGTGCTGGTACACGTCTCGGGCGAAGGTCAGCAGCGCCGTCCACGCGGACGCGTCGTCGAGCGCCGTGCCCGCGGGGAGCCACGCGGTCAGGCAGAACGCGTCGGCGATGCGAGCGTGCTCGACCCGCGCGCCGGCGAGCCACGACTCCGCGCGGCGCATCGCGCGCGCCACCACGTGGAGCTGCCCGAGGCTCGCGGGCAGGGAGCGGTGGCTCGCGCCCACGATGTCGATGAGGCACGTCGCCGCGATCTCGAGCGATGCGCCCTCGACGACGCGAGGAGGGAGCTCGGTCAGCGGCCCGATGGCGCGACGCCATCGAGAGAGCGCGAGGGCGAGCGCGTCGCGGTCCTCGTCGGGGTCGAGCACCAGCGCGTGGACCAACGAGACCAGGCCCGCGGGCGGGCGGCTCCCGGGGCTCGCGGCGGCGCAGCGCACCCCCTCGCTGGCGAGGGCCCGCAGCCCCACCACCCCGTCGCGTGACCACGGCGCGGAGCGGAGCGTGTCGAGCGCGGCGTCGATGCGCCCCACGAGGTGCGCGTAGGTCGCGGCGTCGGCGTCGAGGTCGTCGGGCGCGAGCAGCCACGGCGGCACGAGCCCGACTCGATCCTCGAGCACGCGCGTGGCGGCGCTGAGCGACGCGCCCGTGGGGCTCAGACGCATCACCGCGCCGAGGGGCAGTTCATCGACGCCGACACCCTCCACGGCGAGGAGCGCGAGCTGGTGCGGGTGCGGCGCGCGCGCGTCGGCCGCGAAGAGCCCCACCGGCACCCCCAACGCCGCCATGAGCTCGTCGCGGAGCTCACCGGCGTTGAGCGCGGGATCAGGCCGCTCGGTGACGGCGAGCAGAGACTCTGCCGCGAGGTGCACCACGCCCTCGAGCTCCGTGCGCAGCGCGAGGTCATCGTCGGAGACGAACACCCGGCGCGGCGCGTCGGAGGCGCCGTCGAGGGGCGGCGCGATGCTCTCCCGCACCGGCCGCGTGAGCCGCTCGAACACCGCCGCTCGGAGCTCTTCAGACACCGGCCAGTCGCGCTCGCGGTAGCGCACCGTCGAGGCGAGGGTCCACTGCGCGCGGGTCGCGAACGGCAGCGGGAGCAGGGCCGCGACGAGCGAGTCGAGCCGCAGCCGCGTGCGGGCTTCGAGCACCCCGAGGCGCTCCCCCGGCGCGGCGCTCTCGGCGAGGAGTCGTCGGTAGGTCCCCGCGAGCTCGCCCACCCAGGCGGCGCGGGCGTCAAAGGCCTCGTTCTCGCCGGGCTCCGCGCGGTGGCGCGGCGCGGGCTCGAAGGATGCGGCGAGGTCCGCGCCGGCCCGCGGCACCGACTGCAGCAGGGTGGTGACCACGTGGCTCAGCGGGCCTCCCACCGAGGCCGTGACGCAGTGCACGGCGCGCGGCGACGCGATGATGCGCTCGAGCTGCGGAGGCAGCGGCGCGCCCTCGAAAGGCGTCGGGGCCGTGAAGGTGTGGAGCGCGTGGGCGACCTGCACGAGCCCCGAGGCCGCGAAGGCGTGCCCGGTCGACGTGAGTCCGCCGCGGGGGTTGGGCCACCACCCCGCCGCGCGCTGCGCCCCGTCGGTGGGCGAGAATCCCAGCGACGAGAGCAGCGCGAGCTCGATGGAGGGAAAGGCGTCGTGGAGCACCGCGAAGCCCGACGCGCGGAGAAAGTCGATGTTGGTCCCGCTGGCGCGACGGAGCGCGCTCAGGGCCTGGCGCATGGCCTTGAAGAACACCAGCGGCTCGACGCGCTCGGTCACCGCGGGTCGCGCGTCCCCCTCGCCCACCCCGAGCACCCGCACCAGCCGTTCGCCCGGCGCCCGCGCGATGACCGCAGGGTCGGTGCTCAGGATCACCGCGCACGCGCCCACGCTGGCCGCGGCCATGTCCTGCGAGCCGAGCCAGCGCCCCTGCGCGCGATTCCACCCGGTGGTCGCGCCCGACCGCTGGGCAGGGGCGTAGGTGCCGCCGTGGTGAAGCTTGCGGCGGGTCCAGAGCCCCAGGAGATCGCGCACCGCGGCGGGTCGGAGCAACACCGGCAGCGCGCCCGGGGTGATCCCCGCGCGGTGCACCACCGCGTCCATGATCATGTCTCCCAGGGGGATCATGTTCAGGCCCGCGGCGCGCTCCCGCCCGTCGATGACCTGACCGACGAAGTCCCGCACGTTGCGGCGCGCATCCGGGGCGATCTCCTGCCCCGCCACGACCAGCGCCGTGGCCGGGCCCTCGATGCCCTGGAGCAGCCGCAGCGCGGAGGCGAAGAGCACCGCCCCGGCGTCGGAGGAGCCCACCTCGAAGCGCACCTGACAGCGGTGCCCGAGGGCGAGCCGACTCTTGAAGTCATAGAACGCGTGCAGCGCGTTTACCGAGAAATCCCGGTCGGGCAGGGTGATCCCGAAGAGGTGCGTGACCGGCGAGGCGTCGCCGCCGGGCAGGGCGTCGAGCTGCTGCAGCGCGTTGCGACACGCGCGCTCCATGTCGCGCAGCAGCGTCGGGCCCGCGGGCGCCCGGGGATCGTAGCGGCGCAGCGCGCGGCGCGGCGCGCTGGGGTCGGGGTTGGAGTACGCCGCCGAGACCACGTGCACGTACCTCGAACGCTCGGACCCATCGCGCGGCGCCTGCATCGCGGCGACCGTGGCCCGCCCTTCGCGCGCCCGTCAAGGCAGGGACGACGGCGTGTTTCGTTGACGACGCCGCGGTGATCCGCGCTACCGTCTCGCCCGCCGCGGGCGCTGGCGACCGCGCCCCGGCGACGAGGCGAGGGATGTCGTTGCATTCGGTCCGACGCGCACAGGCAGGTCTCCTCGCGGCGGTGCTCCTCGCGGCGGGCGCGGCGCACGCCGATGAGCGGGCGGAGGCGCGGCGGCACTTTCGCGCGGGCCTCGCCCTCGTGCGCGAGGGGCGCTACCTCGCCGCGGTCGACGAGTTCCAATCGGCGTACCGCATCCTCCCGAACGTCAACGTGCTCTTCAACATCGCCCGCGCGTACTCCGACGCGGGAGAGACCGAGCGCGCGCTCGAATTCTACGCGCAGTACCTCCAGGGTGACGTCCCCGACCGCGCTGACGTCGAGGCCACCGTGCGCGAGCTCCAGCAGCGCCAGCGCGCCGCGCAGCCCGCGCCCGCGCCGACGCCTGCGCCTCCGCCCGCCCCCTCCCCCGCAGCCCCTCCCACAACCGACGGCCCCCCCGCGGCGCTCTCGCCCGAACAGATCGCGCGGCTCCGCGAGGCCGCCCGCGCGGTGCTCGCTGCCACCGATGGGTCATCGCCCCCCGCGGCCCCCACGCCCCCCGCCGCGGCGCCGCCCACGCCGTCCACGCCGTCCATGCCGTCCACGCCTCGCGACGGCGACGCCCGCGACGACACCTACGAGGAGCAGGTGGTCTCGGCGACGCTGAACGCGCAGTCGCCGCTCGACGCGCCCAACGCGATCACCATCCTCACCCAGCAGGACATCCGCCTCTCCGGGCTCACCAGCGTGCCGGAGCTCTTGCGCCGCGCGGTGGGCGTCGACGTGATGTCCCTCGACGCGTCGGACCAGCAGGTGGGCGTGCGCGGCTTCAACCGTCGGCTCTCGAACCGCACCCTGGTGCTCCTCGACGGGCGCAGCATCTACCTCGATTTCCTCGGCGTCACCCTCTGGCCGCTGCTGCCCGTGGGGGTCGAGGAGATCGAGCGCATCGAGGTGATCCGCGGCGGGGGCAGCGCGCTCTACGGCGCCGACGCGTACTCCGGGGTGATCAACATCATCACCCGCGTCCCCGGCGAGCGCCGCAACGTCGCGAGCGTGGGCGTCGGCAACGGCGGGCAGCTCCGCGGCTCGGTGACCAGCTCCGGACGCACCCGCGGGGTCTCCTACCGCCTCGGATTCGGCTACGACCAGGCCGCGCCGCACGCGCTGCTGGTGGGCCCCTCGGACGTCGCCTACCGGCTCAACGTCGACGACCGCGGCCGCTCGATGCAGAACATCCGCGCCGACCTCGACCTCTCGGCGCAGCTATCGCGCAACGTCTCGCTGCGCGGCGGGGTCGCGGCCACGGCGGGCTCCATCTGGTTCAACGCCATCGGCCCGCTCCGCTGGTTCACCACCGACATCGCGCTGATCCAGCCCTCCCTGCAGCTCACCGCGGGGGGGCTCACCGTGCGCGCGTTCTCGAACCACGTGTTCGGCACGGCCGACGAGCTGCTCCAGCGCGTGGGCTCCGACACGCTGATCAACCGCTTCTACCAGGACGTCGTCGACCTCGAGGCCCGCTACGCGCGCCGCGTGAACCTCGGGCGCGTGCCCCTCGACCTCACCTTCGGCGCGAGCTACCGCGCGAAGCACATCTCGTGGAGCTTCCTCAACGGCGACCACCTGCTGCACCACTTCGCGGGCTACGCGCAGGCCCAGGCCCGCTTCGGCAGCGCGCTCACCGCCGTCGCCTCGGTGCGCGTCGACCAGCACCCGGTGCTCGACAGCCCGGTGTTCTCTCCGCGCCTCGCGGTCACCCTGCACCCCTCGGCGCGGCGCTCGATCCGCCTCGCGGGGTCGACCTCGTTCCGCACGCCGACGATGCTGGAGCTCTACCTCGACCTGCAGAACCCCACGCCCATCCCCGGCGTCGCGGTGCGCGGGCAGGGCGGCGAGGTCTACCGCGGCGGCGCCGAGCGCCTGCGGGCCGAGAACGCCCTCTCGCTCGACGTGTCCTTCCTCGACCAGACGCTGGAGCGGTTCCAGTATGAGGTCACGGCGTTCTACATGCGCGGCACCGACCTCATCGAGCTCACCAACGTGATCTTCGACCCGCTGCCCGGCCGCGCGAACCCCGGCGGGCGGCTCGACGTCGGCACCTTTCACTTCGCCAACGACCCGCTCGCCACCGAGGTGATCGGCGCCGAGGCCGCCGTGCGCGCGACCCCGGTGGAGGGCCTCGACCTCTTCGCGAATTACACCTTCGCGTTCACCCGCCACGAGCAGGGCACCCTCGCGAACACCGACCAGCGCACGCCGCAGCACAAGGTCAACGCGGGCGCGCAGCTCCGCACGCGCTTCGGCCTCGACGCCGAGGTCGTCGCGCACTTCGTCTCCGCGTCGCGCTGGCGCGAGCAGGACTTCGACGCCGCGCGGGGTGTGGTGTTCGTGCACTACGACCTGCCGGCCTACGTCCAGCTCAACGCGCGCGTCGGGGTGCGCCTGCTCGACGACCGGCTGGAGTTCGGGGTCACTGGGACCAACCTCACCGACAACCGCGCCCGACAGCACCCCTTCGGCTCCCCCCTCGGCGCGAGGGTCATGGGCGTCGTCACCCTGAGGTACTGAGCCATGCGCCGCGCCCTGCTCGCCGTCTCGCTGCTCGCCGCCTGCGGTGATCCCCCGGTGGTGCGCGACACCACGGGCGCATCCCCCAACCACAACGCCGCCCTCGGCCGCATCGAGGGCACGCTGGTCTACGACGGTCCGCCGCCGCCCACCGACGCCGCCGGCCGACCGATCGGTAGGGTGGTGCTGCTGCTGTTCCGCGCCGACGCGCCGCCGCCGCCCCAGGGCTTCGCCACCACCGCCCTGAGCGTCGCGACCCTGCCCGCGTCGCAGCTCTTCGTGTCGCTCGGCCCGTCGTCGCCGGGTCGGGTGCGGGCCAGCGCGCCCTTCGCGTTCCCGAGCATCGCCGCCGCGGGGGAGTACCAGATCCGCGCGTACTACTCCGCGCGCGACGACGGGCAGGGATTTCATCCCATCTACGGCACGCGCAACCAGCCGTGGCGCGGCGACGTGGCCGGCGGCGCGCTGCTCGACGCGAACCCCGCCAACCCGGTCTTTCAGCGCATCCCCGTGGGGCGCTCTCGCGCCGATGGCGCGCTGGAGCTCCCGCTCGAAGGCGCGCTCACGGCGGGCGTCACCGTGGTCCTTGGTAGCCCGGTCGACGCCGACCGCCCGGTGTTCCACGTGGCGACCCAGGGCAACAGCCTCGCGGCCGCGCGCATCGAGGCGCCGCCCGGCCCGGGGGCGGCCTTCGCGACCTGGGCCGCGCGCACCAGCCTGCTCGCGCCCAGCGGCCCTGATCTGGTCGGCGCGCAGACCACCCGCGCGCTGGTGTTCCCGAGCAACGTGGGCTCCGCCGACCCTGCGGCCTTCCTCGCCGCGCTGCCCTCGCTCTCCCTCGTCGGCGGACTGCCTCCCGGCGACGTGGCCGGCGCCGCGCGGGCGGGGGTGGTCGTACGCGAGCCCGTGCCCTTCCTCGTGGGTGCTCCCTACCAATCGGTACACCCCACCGTCCTGGGGCTCAGCGCGGCCGGGGTGCAGCGCGTGCCCTGGATCTTTCCCCTCGTGATGCTGGTGCGCCTCCGCGACCCCGACGCCGACGCGCGCGCGGTGCTCGCCGCGACCACGCCCGACCCCGCGCTCACCCAACGCGCGGCCACGGAGCTCAGCACCCCCGCGTCGCCCCCGGTGGTGATCTTCGGGAGCGTGGTGCCCGACACGGGGCTCCAGGACTTCGCCGCGCTGGTCCGCCCGCCGCCCGCCCCGCCGCTCAGCGTCACCTCGATGCGGGTGGTGTTCCCGCCCGTGGCCTTCGAGGTGCGCGGTCCCGACCCAGCCCGGCAATGGACCGCCATCGTGCCGCGCCTCCCCGCCCCGCTCGCGCAGGCCGTGGGCCCGTCCCTCCCACCGGGCGCGCGGTGCGCCGCAGCGGGGCTGCCCGCGGGGCGCTATGGGCTCTACGTGATCAACGCGCGGGGGCAGAGCTGGACGCTCCCCAACGAGCTCGCGCCGTCGGCGTTGGGCGCGGGCTTCGCGGTCTCGCAGGGAGTGATGGTGCGGGTCGAAGGCAGCGCCGCGGTGGCGGGCACCGAGTGTCCGCCGGGGTTGACCCCCACGGGCTGAGCGGGGCGCGTCAGTGGTGGTGGTGGCCGTCGGGGCCGTGCGCGTGGCCGTGCTGGAGCTCCTGCTCCGTGGCCTCGCGAATGCCGCGCACGGTGACCTCGAAGTGCAGGTTCTCGCCCGCGAGGGGGTGGTTCGCATCGAGGGTGACGCCCTCGTCAGAGACCTCAACCACGCGCAGGAGCAGGGTCTCGCCGCTGGGGCCGTTGCCTTCGAGCACCATGCCAACCTCGGGCTCCTCGTCGGCCGGGAGGCGGTTGCGCGGCACGGTCACCACCCGGTCAGGGAAGTGCGGGCCGTAGCCCTCCTCGGGCGCCACCACCACGCTGACCGCGTCTCCCACGACACGGCCCTCGAGCACGCGCTCAAGGCCCGGAACGATCTGCCCCTGCCCGTGGAGGTAGTGGAGCGTCCCCTCTTCGGACGAGGAGTCGATGACCTCACCCTCGTCGTCACGCAGGGTGTACTCGATCTCCACCACACATCCGTCAGCGATCTTCATGAGTCCTCTCTGTTCCTCGCCGCGGACCGCGCGGCCGGGCGGACCATATCCCGGGCGCATCGTCAGCGCACCGCGCTGTCCACTTTCGCGTGCGGTTCTTTGCGCGTGCGACGACAACTTGAGGGCGCCCGCGGGGGCGTGGTCTTCCTCGCGCAAGAACGCGTGGCAACGGCGATGGCCCGCCGTGTGCTCAGTGGAGGAGTGGTCTCTGCCGCGTCGCCGCCGTTCACGTCCGTTGAGGCTCCGCCATGCGCGAACTTCTCCCCCGCACCCTTCGCCCCGTGTTGCTCCTCGGCGCCTCGCTCACCGCGGTCGTCGCGGGCGACAACCCCGCCCGCGGTCAGGATCGCCCGCACGGCGCCGACGACGCGCCCGCCGCGCCCCCGGTGGCGCCCGCGCCGCCCACCGCGACGGGATTGTCATGCCCTGACGACATGAGCCTCGTCGACGGGGAGTACTGCACCAACGTCGACCAGCGCTGCCTCCGCTGGCTCGATGAAGACACCCGCATGCGCTGCGCCGAGTTCGCGCCGTCGCGATGCACCGGGCGCCGGCGCCACATGTCGGTGTGCATGGACCGCCACGAGTACCCGAACCAGCCCGGCGTGAGCCCCATGGTGATGGTCAACTGGCACGAGGCGCAGGCGCTCTGCGCGTCGCAGAACAAGCGACTGTGCACCCAGGCCGAGTGGACCTTCGCGTGCGAGGGGCCCGACATGAACCCCTACCCCTACGGCAACGCCCGCGACGCCACCGCGTGCCGGATCGACCACCAGACGATGCGCCCCGACCGCGCGCGCCTCGGCAACCCCGCGACCACCGCCGACGAGAGCGCGCGTCTCTACGAGGCCGTTCCGTCGGGCGCGATGGCGCGCTGCGTGAGCTGGGCCGGCATTCACGACATGACCGGCAACGTCGACGAGTGGACCGTGAACGAGGCGGGCACGCCCTTTCAGAGCGCGCTCAAGGGCGGCTGGTGGGGGCACATCCGCGCGCGCTGCCGCCCCGCGACGACCTCGCACAACGAGGGCTTCGTGTACTACCAGATCGGCTTCCGCTGCTGCGCCGACCCGCGCGACGCGGGCGAGGCCCCGGCGGCGGTGTCTTCTCCCTTCGCGCCGCGGCCGAACATCCGCCTGCCGGCGAACCCGTACCGCCAGCGCCGGCGCTGATCGCCCCGCTACTGCTTCGCCCGAGGCGCGCGGTCGAGGTCGAGCAGCACGGCCGAGAGCGCGCCGTTGGCGACCCGCACGAGCTCCGCGCCGGTCTCGCAGTGCAACGCCTCGAGGCGCGACACGGGGTCGTTCACGAAGCGATCGACCAGCCGCATCGCGAGGCGCGCGGGGGGGAGTTCCATGGGGGCGTGAAAGTCCACCGCGGTGCGGCGCTCGCGCGCGACCCGCAGGAGCTGGGTGCAGACGTGCAGCAGGGCCGAGTGCTCGGTGGGCGAGATGCGGTCATCCAGCACGTCGCGCTGCGCCTGCGGGCGGACCACCCGGTAGGGCGTCGACGCCGGGATCTCCAGCAGACGGACGCGCGCGGTCCCCTCAACGAGGATGTTGTACCGACCATCGGGTAACTGCTGGTGCGCGTGGATGCGCCCCGCCGTGGCCATCGGCGAGAACACCGCGGGCTCTTCGCCCTCGGCGCTCAGCGCGCAGGCCACCGCGAGCCAGCCGCTGCCCGCGAGCGCGTCGCGCACCATCGCCCGATACCGCGGCTCGAAGATGTGCAGCGGCAGCCGCTGACCCGGGAGAAACACCAGGCCCGGAAGCGGGAACACCGCGATGGCCTCGGGAATCGCGTCCTCGCTCATCGCCCCTCCATGGAGACCGTGGCGGCGAAGAACTCCGCCCGGGCCGAGAGATCGTGGGCCCATTCGCCCGCAAACGCGTGGGTGCGCACCCTCGCGCGGGCCTGCCGCTCTCCGCGAGAAGAGAGGCACGCGTGCTGCGCGTCGAGCACCACCCCGGCCGCGCGGGCGCCGAGGTGGCGCACCAGCGCGTCGGCCACCTGCTGCCCGAGGGTCTCTTGCAGCACGAGGCGTCGCGCGTAGGCGTCGAGCAGCCGGGCGATGACCCCAACGCCCACGAGCCGCCCGCCCGGGAGGTACGCGATGTCGGCGATCCCCTGGGAGGGCATGAGGTGGTGCGGACACATGCTCGCGAAGGTGATCCCCCGCACGGCGACGAGGCCCGATTCGGCCGAGGGCAGCGCCTCGCCCAACAGCGCCGCGGGGTCCACCCGGTAGCCCGCGAGGAATTCCTCGACGAAGGCCTGGGCCACCCGCTCTGGAGTCTCCTGGAGCTCGGGCTCTCCCCGTGGAGCGCCCACGGCGTCGAGAAACTCCCGGAGGGCGCGCGCGGCGGCGTCGAGGTCAGGCGTCATACAGCGGAGGCTTCGATGCCCGAGACCGCGCGTCGGCGCAACCGCGGGGGTCGTTCCTTTCGAGTCCCTGACGCCCGGCGCGCCACGCGCGAAGGGTGCTAGAACCAATTCTCTTCGGACGGAGCGACGCTCGTGAGCACCATCAAGCCGTTGACCTCAACGTCCCCTTCCGCGGCCGGTGCGCCGGTTGCGGGAGACCTCTCCGTCGCCCCCGGGCGCGCCGCGGAGGTCTCACCCCACATCGCGACGGAGGGCACGCGGCAGGTGTTGGCGGCGGCGCAAGCGGGGCAGCTGTCGGGCGCCGACGCGATCGCGCGGCTGGCGGCCGAGGCGGCGGCGCGCAGCGGCGCCCCGGTGGTGGCGCGAGCGGCGGTGGAAGCGAGGCTGCAGGCGTTGCTGCGGAGCGACCCGACCCTCGGCGCGCTGCTCGCGAGGGTCGGCGTCGGAGAGTGAGCGTCAGCGTGGGCGCTTGCGCTTCTTCGGGCGGAGCAGGGCCAGGAACAGGTGGCTGAGCCGAAAGAGGTCGAAGAACATGTCCGTGGCGTGCACCACGGCGAGCCGGGGGCCGTCGTTCTCGGGGGATGAGACCACGGCGTCGCCGAGGGCCTGCGTGTCGTCGGCCACCACCAGCATGGCGACGCCGATGCCGATGATCGCCAGCCCGTGGTCGAACCACGTGCCCGACAGGCTCGCGGCGAGGCCGATGGCGACCATCTCGATCACGTCGCGCACCAGCACCGCGGCGCGACGCACCTTGCGCAGGTCGCGGCCGGTGCGCTGGCCGATGAGCGAGGCGATGGCGAAGGCGAGCCCCGTGAGCGCCACGGCCTGTAGCAGGGTCGCGCTGCGCAGGGCCACGGACATCATCGCGAAGAGGGTGCCGACCACCGAGGCCAGCAGCAGGAGCACCGCGAGGCCGCTGCGGTAGCCCACCACCCCGCGGATCGCGGGCCAGCCGAAGAGCAGCGCCGCGCCGACACCCACGACGCCCCAGCGCGCGTCGGTGAACATCAGCCATGGCAGCACCCGACCCGCGGCCTGCAGCACGGTGAGCGTCGCCACGGCCCACACGAAGGCGAGGCCGAGGTAGAGATAGGCGCGAATCAGCGCGACCGCGGGGACCTTCGTCGCACGCGGTCGGGGCGCGTCGGGTTGTTCTTGCATCGTGCGCGCACCTTACCGCGTCCCGGCCGCGGGTCGATGCCCCGTCGAGTGCTGCGCCGGGACCTCGTCGGAGACATACTGGGGCGATCCCTCCATGGCCGAGCATCCTCCCTTCGTCATCGCCGCGGGCGCGCTGCTCGTCGCCGCGGCCCTCGCGGGATGCGCCCACGCCGAGGCGCCCGACTCCCTGCCGCGCCCTCGCCCGACGGCGCCGAGCGCCGTTCCCGCCGCGCCCGCGCCCCTCGCCGATGTGCCCCCGGCCACGGCGTCGCCCGCCGACGGCGACACCGACGGCGGGGTGGCCGACGTGGCGCGGGTGCCCTTGATCACCGTGCGGGATGCCGGCCCGCCGGACCCGCGCTGCCCTGTCCCCGTCGAGAACCCTGAGCTCGTGGTCGCGCGGGTGGGGCGCACCCGCATCACCGCGTGTGAGGTGATGCTCGAGTGGCACCGCCGCACCCGGGCGGGGCTGCGCGCCGACGACCCCGAGGTCCTGGTGCGCGGGCTGATTCGCGAAGTGATGCTGAGCACCCGCGCGCCGATGCCTCTCGCGCAGGACGCCGAGATCGCGCGCACCCTCGCCGACGCGCTGCTGCGCCAGGAGGCCGCCGGGGCGATGGAGCCCGTCGACACCACCGACCGCGCCCTCGCGCGCTACGCCGAGGCGCACCGGGGACAATTCGTGCGCGACGCGCGGCTGCACGTGCGGGCCATCGCGCTCCCGACCCGCGAGGCCGCCCTCACCGCGCTCGCGTCTCTGCGCGCGGGCGAACCGCTGGCCGCGCTCGCCGCCGCCGCCCCCGACCGAACGGTCCGCCGCGACCAGGGCGACCTCGGCATGTGGACCGAGGACCCCTCGCCCGCGGTGCCGCCCGAGGTGGTGCAGGCCGCGCGCGCGCTCACCCGAGACGGGGAGTTCTGCGCCGAGCCTGTGATGGTGACGCGCACGGTCCCCGGCTCGCGACGCGCGCGCCGACCGTCGCGCACGGAGAGCGCGTGGTGGGTCGTGGAGCGCGTCGCCCAGAGCGCCGAGGAGAACCTCCCCGAGGCGCAGGTCCGTCGCCGGGTCGCTCAGCGGCTCCTCCGCGAGCGCTACCGCGACGCGCTGCGCGACGCCGACCAGCGGCTCCGCGCCTCGGTGGCCGAGCAGGCGCGACGCGCGGTGCAAGACGACGCCCTGCGCACGCTTCGGGTTGAGCCGTGGCGCTGACCGGTCGGTCAGTCGCGCTCGTCGGTCTGCTCGCAGGTTGCGGCGAGGCCCCCAGGTCGGACCTCCAGGGCCATCACGCACGACGGTTCACGGGCGCGCTGGGCACGCCCGCGGAGGTCACGCCGCTGCTCGGGCTCTTCACGGTGCTCGCCCGGGTCAACGACGCGCCTACCCCGATGCTCGTCGACACCGGCGCGCCGATCACCTTCGTGGCGCCAGGGGCAGACGTCTCCCGAGGTCCCCAGCGTCTGCGCACCCTGGGCCTCGCCGACGCCACCCTCTACGACGTGCCCGCCATCGGCGACGACCCCTTCGGCCTCGCGCCCCAGGTGGGCGGCGTGCTCGGGGTGAACGTGATCTGCCAGTTCAACGCCACGTGGGACTGGCAGCGCCAGCGCTTCACCCTCGGCGACGGCCCGACCGACGTGGACCTGGTGGGCGAGCCGACGGTCGTGCCCTTCACGCTCCGCGGCGGCGGGCGCTTCGCGGTCAGCGGGAGCAACGTGGATGTTCCGGCCACGCGCATCGTGCTGCCAGCCGTCGTCGAGGGCGTGACGCGCTCGCTGCTGCTCGACACCGGCGCGAGCACGAGCGCGCTCCGCAGCGACCTCATCGAGTCGTTCGCGCAGGGCCGCCGGAGCGTGCGATTGAGCGTCACCACCCAGGACGGCGTGGTCTCCCAACGGCTGCTGCGCGTGCGGTCGCTGCAGGTCGCGGGCATCGCCGCC
>JBILLI010000267.1:0-9375 GCA_044376155.1 Polyangiales bacterium | reverse complement strand
CACGAGGCGCGCGCACTGGGGCATCGCCGCGGGGGCGCCGCTCACGAAGAGCGCGCCGTCGGGGGCGCAGAAATCCACCTGGGTGTCGACGTCGATGTACGCGCGCTGCATGGTCCTCGCGGGAGTTCAGAGGGATCGAGGATGGTGAGGCGCCGCGATGACGACGTCCAGCCCCACGGGGTGGTCGCGCGAAGGCGCCGACGGTGGGAGACTGATCACGCTGCGATGGCCCAGACCGGACTCTCGATGCGTGAGCGGATGCGGCTCGACGCCCTCTTCGTGCGGGTGCGGCGCGGCGACCATTACGAGGTGCTGGGCGTAAAGCCCGACGCCGCCGACGAGGACGTCACCCGCGCGCACGGCGAGCTCCAGCGCTTTCTCGCCGACGTGCTCGGGCCCGACCGCGACCTCGCGGAGCACCGCGTGCGGGCCGAGGCCGTCTCGCGGGCCGTGGAGAACTCGTGGCGCATCGTGGGCAACCGCCGCGAGCGGCTGCGCTACGACGCCCAGCAGCGAGGGCTCCCGGGGGCGGCCCCGATGAGCCTGGCGAGCGCCCCGAGCGAGGTGACCCCCGCGCCGTTGGCCCACCGCGGCACCGCCCGACGGCCGCGCGCCGAGGCCCTGCTCCCCGCGCACCTGCTCGCCGCGCTGGAGGCGACGCTGGGGGTGATCCTGCGGCGCAACCTGGACCTCACGGCCTTCGCGGGCGGGAGCCTTGAGCTGCGCGACCCTGGGCCCGCGCTGCGCGCCGCGGAGCTCGCCGAGCGCGAGGAGCGCTGGTTTGACGCCGCGGTGTGGTGGCACCTCGCGGCCCTCGCGTCGCCCACCGACCCGCAGCCCTTTCTGCGTGCGGCGTCGGCCATGCGCCGCGGGGGCGTGCCGTCGTCGTTCGAGCGCTACCAGCAGACGGTGAATCGCGCCGCGGTGTTCTCTGACCCGACACGCGAGCGCGACGACGACGGCGCGTCGGGGGGCTGAGGGCGCGGTGCCAACTCGGCGGGACCGTGGTAGGGGTGCCGCCCGAAGGCGCGTCGCCGACGCAGAGGCCGCCGCGCGGGAGTGAATCCAAGCCATGAAGATCCGAACGATGCTTGTCGCCGGCCTCCTCGCCGCTGCCTGCCGCTCCGCCGCGGGCGGCCCTGGACCCGGGGAGACCGACGCCGCGGTGGTCACCGACACCCCCGTCGCCCCCATGGACCGCAACTGCACGGCGATGGGGATGGAGAACACCAACGAGGCGTGCTCCGACGGCCTCGACAACGACTGCAACGGGTTCTTCGACTGCAACGACTTCGCGTGCTCGCGCAACCCTGCGGTCACCATCTGCCCCGACGCCGGCGCCCCGCCCCCCCGTGACGCCGCGCCGCGCGACGTCGCCCAGCGCGTCGACACCGCGGGCTGCGTGCAGTCGGGCAGCGAGAACACCGCCACCGCGTGCGGCGACGGTCGCGACAACGACTGCGACGGCTTCGTCGACTGCGGCGACCTCAACTGCTCGTGTCAGGGCGCCTGCCCGAGCACCCGCAGCGGCTGCACCTGCAGCGGCCCCGAGAACACCAACATGGCCTGCGGCGACGGACGCGACAACGACTGCAACGGCTTCATGGACTGCAACGACTTCAGCTGCTCCCGCAACACCCAGGTGATGGTGTGCGGGGTCTTCGACGCCGGTCCCCCCCGCGACGTGCTGCAGTTCCGGGACGTGGGCGTTCGCGGTGACAGCGCGGGCTGCACGATGAGCGGCGCCGAGAACACCCCCACGGCCTGCACTGACGGCATGGACAACGACTGCGATGGCTTCGTCGACTGCTCCGACCGCAACTGCTCCTGCGTGGGGAGCTGCGAGCCCGCGGTGCTCGGCTGCACCTGCAGCGGCGCCGAGAGCTCCAACACCACCTGCGGCGACGGCATCGACAACGACTGCAACAGCTTCGTCGACTGCCGCGACTTCAGCTGCTCCCGCGGCATGGGCGTGAACGTCTGCCCCGACGCCGGGATGTGATCTCCCTCCGCCGCCCGCGCGCCTTCGCTCAGGTCACGCCCTTCCAGGCGGGCATGCGCGAGAGCGCGCCGCGGGCGGCGGCCTCGGCCTGCGCGCGCGCCATCCCGTTTCGCGCCATGTACTCGTTCTCCACCAGGTACTTCAGCACCGACGCGTAGGGCAGCAGCGCCCCGCCGCGGTCGGTGCAGTGTCGGCAGTAGGGGTTCTGCGCGTCGCCGCCGCCGTGGTCCTTCGCCGAACCCATGGGACGCCCGCAGCTGTCGCACGCCAGCCCGCCCGTGATCATCGTCATCGCGTTGCCTCCATCGCCGCCCAGGGTGACGCCGCGAACCCCCCGCGGCAAGCGCGTCACCCGTGGCAGCGGGCCATGAACCCGCAGCGCAGCGCGTCGCACGCGAAGCGTGGCCGTGATCCCCACCGCGACTCCTGCCGCGCCGCCGCGAGCTGACGGGTGAGCTCCCCGAGGCGCTCGCGCATCCCCGCGGCATCGATGCGCAGCACCGCGGGCTCCCACACCGCGTCGTCGGTGCACCGCAGCACCGCGGGGTGAACCGCCACCGCCCCGCCCGTGGCCTCACCAAACCGCTGCGCCAGCGCGTCGCGCGCGAGCAGCAGCGCGAGGTGCGCGTCGAGGCGTGACACCCCGCCCCCCGCGTCGAGGCCCTCGCGGTCACCCGGCGAGAGCGCGAGCGCCACCACGCCGTCGAGGCCCAGGGCGTCGCCGCGGAGCACCAGGTCCACCGCGCCGTCGAGGGTGAGGGGGTCCGCGCCCTCCACCGCGATGGCGAAGGGCACCGACACGCCGAGCACGCGCGTGGGATCTTCGCGCAGGCGACGTCCCATCGCGGTGTGACCGAGGCGCTCGGCGAGGGCGCGGGCCGACGTCGCGTCGCGCGCGCCCTCCCGCACCCCCCGGGCCCGGCACACGCGCGCCACCGCGGCGGCCGGGTCGTCGAAGAACCCATTGGGAGACAGCGAGATCGATTCACGCACGAGCGCCAGCGCCGCCCGCGACGGAACGTCCGTGCGCGGGTGCTCGCGCAGCCCGAGGTCGTGCAGCGCGTGAAACCGCCGCGGGCAGCACGCGAAGTCCTGCGCGGCGGTGGCCGCCAGCGCGAGGCGTCGCCGCGTGGGCGCGGGCGCCGCCTCGGTGGGCGCGTCGGGGGACTCATCGCCCACCTCCACCCGCGCGCGCACCACCACCCCCGCGGGAGTGAACTCGGGCGGGAGCACCCGCACCGAGAAGGGCGACTCGCGTCGGAGAGACTCGCGCAGCGACGGCCACTCGCCCTCGCCGCCCTCCTCGGGGCCCACCACCACGAGGAGGTCCCGCGCGCGGGTGAGGGCGACGTAGAGCAGGCGGCGGGCGTCGTCGTCTTCGGCCGCGTGGGCGTCGCTGCGGCGCGCGCGAAACGACGGCGCGGCCTCGGCGCCGCCGGGGAGCACCACGAAGTCTCCCGCGGCGTCGAGCAAGAGACGCTCGGTCCGCGCGGGCGGGCGACGCGCGGTCTGCGCGACGAAGACCACGGGCCACTCCAGTCCCTTCGCGGCGTGAATGGAGAGGATCTGCACGCTCCCCGTGGCGGCGTCGTCGAGGTCGGCCTCGCTCTCGCGCTGCGCGGCCGCGCGCATGCGATCGACGTAGCGCACGAAGCCGTGCAGGTCGGCCTCGTCGCCGCCGCGCTCCTCGGCCGCCGCGGCGATGCCCAGGAGCTTGTCGACGTTGGCCACCCGCTGCGCGCCGAAGGGCAGGCGCGCGAGCACCGCGGCGTAGCCCCGCTCCACGAGGCACTGCCGCAGCGCGCCGTGCGGTCCGAGCATGGGGCCGAAGCGCGCGAGGCGCTTGAGCGTGCCGCGGGACTCGTCCAGTCGCCGCACGTCCTCGGGCGCGAGCAGCGCGCGCAGGGCGGCCGAGGGGTCGAGCACATCGTCGAGGCTCGCGTCGCGGGCCAGCAGGGTGGCGAGGCCCGCGTCGGAGATGCACACCAGCGGGCCGCGCAGGAGCGACGCGAGGGCGAGGCGGTCGGAGGGGTCGGCGACCCAACGGAGCAGGGTCACCAGGTCGTCGACCTCGCGGCGCTCCCAGAACCCCGGGCCGCCGCGCAGCGCGTAGGGAATGCCCTTGGACTGCAGCGCCCGCTTGATGGGCTCGAGGTGCGACCACGAGGGCACGAGGATGGCGATCTCGTCCATGCGCGGCGCCCGCCACCCGGGGACGTCACTCTCGCGCGTGGCGATGCCCTGGATGCGCCGCGCGATGGCCTCGGCCTCGGCGCGCCGCTGCTCCTCGGCGCGTCCGCCGGGCACGAGCAGAAGCTCGGTGCGCGGGCCGCCATCACCCCGGGCCACGGCGCTCAGGGCGTCTCGTCCGCGCTCGTACAATCCTGGCAGGCGCGTGGCCGAGAGCAGCGCCTCGGTGGCGGGGTTCACCGCCGAGAGCACCTCGTCGAGGGCGCGGTAGCTCTCGGTGAGCTCCAGGCGTTCACCCCCCGCGGCCCCGAGCTCGCGCTCGGTCTCGAGGAACACCGACACCTCCGCGCCGCGGAACGCGTAGATCGACTGCTTCGCGTCGCCCACCACGAGCAGCCCGGTGGGCGCGAGGTCCCGCGCGGTGAGGGACTGCCCCGGGGCGAGCGTGCGCTCGCAGCTCCGCTCCTCGCGCAGGAGGTAGAGCAGGTCGCGCTGCACGCGGTTGGTGTCTTGAAACTCGTCGACGAGCACGGCGTCGTACCGTCGCTTCCACTCCCGGCGCAGCGGGAGGTGGTCGCGCAACGCGTCGCGGAGGCGTCGCATGAGGTCGGCGAAGTCGAGGGCGCCGCGCTGCTTCTTGGCCCGCTCGTACCCGCGCTGCGCCGCCGCGACGACCCCCCGGGTGGCCCCGGCGAGGTGCTTTGACACGGTCGAGACCGCGTCCTGCGCGAGCCGCGCGAGGGCCTCGCGGGCCTCTTCGGCCACGGGCTCGATGCGCCGCGTGCGGTTGCGCGCGGGCAGAGGTGCGAGGGAGCGCAGCGCCCGCATGCGCGCGAGGGCCGCCTCGGGGGTGTGCGCCGTGGGCAGCGCCCGCACCGCCGCGGCGATCTCGCACACGCGCTCGGTGGTGCCGTCGGCGCGCAGCGCGGGCACCGTCTCGCAGGCCGCGGCGAGGTCGGCGAGGTGCAGGGCGGCGACGTGGGCGGTCATGTCCCCCGGGTCCACGGCCCAGGCGATGCCCGCGTCGTCGGCGCGGCGGCCGTCTTCGTCGAGGCGACGCACGAGCGCGGTGAGCACCGAGACGAGCCCCCGGTCGTTGCGCTCGCCGAGGCCGCCGGCCGCGCCCATGAGCTCCACCACCGCGGTGACGTCGCGCTGCGCGAGCTCCCCCACGGCGTGCAAAACCGATTGGCGCAGAAGCACTTCGGCGTCTTCGTCCTCAAGCACGCTGAAGGCCGGGTCGACCCCGAGGTGCACCGCGGCGCGGCGGAGGACGCCCGAGGCGAAGCCGTGAAAGGTCCCGATGTGCGCGTTGCCCAGGGACCACGCGATGCGCTGCCAGAGCTCGGGCGAGGGGAGCGGACGCCCCTGCGCGGCGGCGCTCTCGGCGAGGGCGAGCACACGCGCCACCACCGCGGCCGAGGCGCCCCGGGTGAGCCCCCAGGTGCGCGCGGCGTCGGCGCGCTCCCTGGCATCGGTGGACTCCAGCGCCCGCGGCAGTCGCTCGTTGGCGAGCAGGGCCACGGCCTCGGCGATGCGCTCGCGCATCTCGCGCGCGGCCTTCTCGGTGAAGGTCAGCGCGACGATGCGCTCGGGACCCACCCCCCCGCGGGGCCAGGTGGGCGTCGCCGCGAGGCCGCTCACGAGGTGGAGGTACACCGTGGAGAGCGCCTCGGTCTTGCCCGTGCCCGCGCCCGCGCGCACCACGGCGTTTCGTTCGAAGGCGAACAATCGCCCGCGGCTGCGCGGCGTGGGCGCGCCCGTGGGAGGGTCTGGGGGCGGGGCGTCGGGGGGCACGGCGGCGTCCATGGTCACGCGCGCTCCTGCTGGAGCTCGGCGTCGTCGTCGAAGGCCTCGACGCGGCAGAGGGAGCGGTACTGGCAGAAGTCGCAGTCCCGCGGGCGGGGCTCGAAGTGACCGCTGCGCAGCGGGGCGACCACGGCCTTCACCGACTCGCCGAGCGCGCCGCCGCCGAGGGCGCCCTCGGCCACGAGGGCGTCGAGGTCCCACAACGGGCGGCCCGCCCGCGGGCGCGAGAGGGCCTCGCGCAGGGAGTGCTCGCCGAGGTCGCGAAAGCCCACGTAGAGCCCGTCGACCTGCCCCGCGTGGCCCTCGATGGCCCCCGCGCGGCGCGCGCCTTCGAGCGCGGCGGCGTAGACCACGAGCTGAAACTGCGTGTCGAGCGCGCCCTCTTGCAAGCGCCGCCGGTAGCCGTCGCCGCGGCCCGACTTGAACTCCACCGCGCGCAGCGCGCCCCCCGAGCGCTCGATGCCGTCGATGCGCCCGCGGATCACCACCGGCGCGCCCGTCTCCATGGGCACCACCAGCGGCGGCCACGTGCGGTTGGGACCAAACGCGATCTCCGAGGCCACCATCTCCCACGCGTCGGGGTCGCGCAGACGTCGCGTGAGCCACTGCTCCACCTGCCGACGGATCGCGCGGAGGTCGGCCTCCAGCAGCCCGGCGTGCACCTGCGACTCCTTCAGCGAGAACTCATCGCCCGCCTCGTCGAGGGCGGCGGTGAGGGCCTGCCAGCGCGCGGTGGGGTCCTGCCCGCGGGTGTCTTTCAGGGCGTCTTGCGCGGCCTCCAGGAGCTTGTGCAGGAGGTGTCCGCGCTCCTTGTCGTCGAGGGTCTCGGCGGTGTCGTGGCGCTCTTCGATCTTCAGCACCTCCAGCGCGAAGGCCTTGAAGCCGCAGCGGGCGGCGCGCTCCAGGGTGGTGGTGTCGAGGGGGCGATCGAAGCCCGCCCAGCGCGCGAGCTCGAGCCGCGCGACCAACGCGGGGTCGTGGTCGATGCGTCCCGTGTAGGGTCCGCCGGTCTGTCCGGGCGCGGCGAAGAAGGCCTGGCGGCGGAGCTCGACGTCGGCGCGGGCCACCACCGAGGTCAGCGCGGGGTCATGGATCACTCCGTCGGTGTGCGTGCGGGCGGCGGCGCGGAGGGTGCGCTCGGGGCCACACGGCGGCAGTCGCCGAGAGCGCGCGAGCGGATCACTCCCCACGCGCTCCACCGTGACCCCCGCGGTGCGCTGGAGGTCACCGAAGAACGGCGACGGGGTGTGCACGCGCCCGCCCGCGTCGTGCCGCGCGGCGCTCACGGCCACCGCGCGGGTCGCCGTGGCGAGCACCGAGAGCAGCAGCAGCGATTCGTCCTCGCGGCTGGCGGATCGCTCGATGGGGGCCTTCTGCGCCTTGCCCACGGCCATGCGCTCGGGGTCGTCCCAGAGGGCCTCGTCCTCGCGGCGCGCGGGAAAGCCACCGTCTTGCATCCCGGGCAGGGCCACGGCGGCGAAGCAGCGCCCGGCAGCTTCGCGCGCGGCGAGGATCTGCACGCCGTCACACGCGTCGCGGTCGGGGTCGTCGAGCTGTCGCACCCGCGCGAGGTCGAGGACCATCTCGCTGAACTCCCCCACGCTCACGCGCCCGCTGCGCCCCGCGGCGACGCTGAGGGCCGGGAGGTCGCGCAGGAGTTCGGCGGTGGCGCCGAGCCCCGCTTCGTCGCGGGCGAGCGCGCGCAGAATCGCCTGTGCGCCGGCATCGGTGCCCGCGGCGGTGATCACCGCGCGGGACTCTTCGAGAAAGCGCCCGTCGCCGCCCGCGCGATGGAGCCAGCGGGTGAGCCGCGCGGCGTGCTCGGTGACCGTGCCGTCTTGCGCGAGGTCCCAGAGGTCTCGGGCGAGGCCCTCGATGGCAGCGATGACCGCGCCGCTCGCGCCCTTCTTGCGCGCGATGCGGGCGCGCGCGGTGAGCTCGGTGTCGAAGAGGCTCTCGGCGCCCATCTGCCGCAGCGCCGCGGCGACGCGCCAGGGGGCGGGCTCCCCGGGCCGCGCGACGTTGCCCTGGAGCACCGCGAGCGTGCGCAGGACCTCCTCGCGATCGGCGCCGCGGGCCACCACCCGCGGGAGGTTCAGCACCGCGCGGGCGAGGGGAGAGCCGAGGAGGGGACGTCCTCGCGGGTCTTGCCAGGCGACGCCGGCGTCGTCGAGGCAACGACCGAGGGTGGCGACGGTCTCGTCGCCCGTGCGACGAAAGACCACGGCGATGTCCCTGGGGGTGATCCCCTCGTCGATCCAGCGGCGCACCCGCGCGGCGATCCAGCGGGCCTCTTCGTCAGGCCCCTTCGCCTCGGACAGCGCCACGGGTGCCGGCGCCGCGCTCGCCGACTCGTGAACCTGCGCGCCCTCGGCCACGCGCAGGATCCACGCCCCGAGCCCCCCGTCGGGCCCCTCGGCGCTCGGGTCACGGAGCCCGAATTGCAGCTCCAGCGCCGCGCCCTCTTCGGCCTCCATGGCCCGCAGCGCGCGGTCAAGGGTGAGCGGGAGCTTCATGCGCCGGGGCTCACACAACACATGCGCCTCGGTGCGTCCGCGGTGCGCCGAGAGCCACCGCGCGAGGGCCACGATGAGCGCCACGCGCGCGGGCGGCAGGGCGCTCAGGTGCCACAGCCGCAGGTGGTCGGGCAGCCCGTAGTGCGAGGGCGAGACCTTCGCCTCGCGGGCGACGTCGATGGCCCGCGCGAGGTGTGACTCCACGGCCGCGCGTGCGGTGAGGCCCTGCGTCGCGAGGCGGGTGTCGTGCGCGCGGAGCACCTCGGCGAGGCAGCGCAGGCGTGCGCGAGGGCCTTCGTCGATGTCCTGCGTGGCGGACCGCGCGGCTTCGAGGGTGTCGGCGTCGGCGCCCTGGGAGCGCAGGATGTCGAGCGTGCGCGCGAAGGCGTCGAGGGTGTTGGCGCGCTCGAGGTACGCGGGGTCGTAGGCCGGGAGCACCTCGCGCACCGCGGCGGCCAGGGCGAGGCGCTCGACCTCGGGCGGCGCGACGCTGCGGTCGGGGGTCAGCGTCGCGGTGAGGCGCACGAGAAGGTCGTCCCAGCACGCGGTGCCCGGGGCGATGGCGCTGAGCCCCGGAGACACCGCGCGCAACAGACGGTCGGTCACGTGCGCGGGGGTGGCGACGACATCGAGCAGGGACATCCCGCGGACCTTTCAACGCACCCGGCAGCGCGGCGCGAGGGGGCAGTCTGCGCACCCGGACCAACCCCCGCAATCTGGGACGGACGTATTCTGTCTCACCCCCCGCGCAGCCCTTCGCGCAGGCGTCGGGCGGCCTCGTGGAGCACGTCGTTGTCTTTGGCGAAGCAGAAGCGCAGCAGGGTCTCGCCGACGGGGTCGCGGTAGAAGCTCGCACCG
>JBILLI010000266.1:0-9403 GCA_044376155.1 Polyangiales bacterium | reverse complement strand
CTCGAGGGCCTACACGAGGGCCGCGGCGTCCATGAGGGAGAGCTTGCTGATCGTGTCGACGAGCTGCTGGGTGTCCATCTTGATTCTCTCTTTCCTAGATCTTCAACGCTGTTCGCGTGTGGTTGTCTCTTGAAACTACGTGTCGTGAATCCGGGCGAGCGCTCAGGCGCCGCCCTCGTTGGAGCGCGCGTCGACCCAGTTCTGCAGCACGGTGACGAGGTTCCTCGCCGGCGCGCTGAGAACGCCCACAACCTGCTGCGCGGGCGCCTGGATGGTCGCGAGCAGCATGGCCTGGGTCTCCTTGAGGCCGGGGAGCTTGGACATCTCGTCCTCGACCCACTGCCCGTTGCGCACCTCACCGCCGATGAGGCCCGCCTTCACGGCGAGCTTCGCGGCCTTGGCCCCGCCGTCCTTCTTGAAGGCGACGATGACCTTGGCGGCGGCGGCGGGGTCCTCCTTGCACCACGCCACGCCGGTCATCCCACGGAGGGAGGCGTGGTGGGTCTTGTTCGCGCCGACGCGCTCCAGCTTGCCGATGGCGTGCTGGTAGGCGCTGCCGTCGAGCGCGTGGCGGATGAGATTGTTCTTCACAACCTTGTAGTCCACCCCGCCCTTGCGGAAGTCGCGTCGGAGCTTCGAGACGGTCGCGACGTCGAGGCCCTGGAAGTTCACCAGCACCGCGGCGATGGACGCGTCGAAGCGCTCCTTGACCTTGGCGATCTCTTCGGTCTTCTGCGTCTTGTTCACGTCACGCCTCCTCGGTCTTCTCAAGGAAGGTGTTGGGGTCGATCTTGAGCCCCGGACCCATCGTGCTCGAGAGCGTGATGGAGCGGAGGTACGTGCCCTTGGCCGTCGAGGGCTTCGCGCGGATCAGCGCGTTGACCACGGCCTTGGCGTTCTCGGTGATGTGGGTGGGCTGGAACGAGGCCTTGCCGATGCGGGCGTGGACGACGCCAGCCTTCTCGGTGCGGTACTCGATCTTGCCACCCTTCGCCTCGCGCACGGCGTCGGCGATGTTGAAGGTCACGGTGCCAACCTTCGGGTTCGGCATGAGTCCACGGGGACCCAGGACCTTACCGAGGCGGCCGACCTGACCCATCATGTCGGGCGTCGCGATGACGCGCTCGTAGTCGAGGAAGCCCTCGTTGACCTTGGTCACGAGCTCCTCCGCGCCCACGAAGTCTGCGCCTGCCTCGCGAGCCTCGCGCTCCTTCTCGCCCTTCGCGAACACCAGCACGCGCACCGTCTGACCGGTACCGTGCGGGAGCACGAGCGCGCCGCGGACCATCTGGTCCGCGTGCTTGGGGTTGACCCCCAGCCGCACGGCGATCTCGACGGTCTCGTCGAACTTCGCCGTGGCGCAGGACTTCACGAGCGCTGTCGCTTCTTCAAGCGTGTAGCGCTTCGCGCCGTCGACCATCTTCTCGATGGCCTGGCGCCTCTTGGGAACCTTCGCCATTCCATTCCTCCTTCGGCCCCGCGCGCCGTCTCTCGACGGTAACGCCCGGCGCCTCCCACCGTGTCAGCGCGACGGTGGTCCTTCTCTCCTGTGCGCCGCGACCCGAGCGAATTCCCGGGCGACCGTGGCGCGCGCTGACCCTCAGCCCTCGATCTCGATCCCCATCGATCGCGCGGTGCCCCTCACGGAGCGCACGGCGGCCTCAAGGTCCTCGGTGTTGAGGTCCTGGAGCTTCTGCTTGGCGATCTCCACGACCTTCGAGGCCGGGAGCTTGCCGATCTTGTCCTTGTTGGGCTTGGGCGAGCCCTTGTCGGCCCCCACGGCCTTCATGAGCAAGATGCTCGTGGGCGGGGTCTTGAGCTCCATCGTGAAGCTCTTGTCCGAGAAGACCGTGATCACCACGGGGATGATCAGACCCTTCTGGGGCAGGGTCTTCGCGTTGAACTCCTTGATGAACATCGGGATGTTCACACCCGCCTGACCGAGCACCGGTCCGATGGGGGGGCCCGGCTTCGCCTCGCCTGCCGGGGCCTGGAGCTTGACCTGTCCGACTACCTTCTTCGCCATGGCTTCATGTCCTCATCCGCGGATTGCAGGGGCGTCGATGCACCCCCTCGCACGGCCTCTGGCGACACCGTGCTGGCCCGCTGTTCAATGCCTCAGGTCGTGAACTTCTCGACCTGGTTGTAACCGAGCTCCACCGCCGTGGGGCGGCCGAAGATCGTGACCATCACCTTGAGCTTCTGCTTCTCGGGCTTGACCTCTTCGACCACGCCCGTGAAGTTCGCGAAGGCCCCGTCGACCACCTTCACCTGGTCGTTGACGTCGAAGTTCACCTTCGCCCGGGGCTGCGCCGGCCCGCCCGCGATCTGGTTCTTGATCTGGTCGATCTCGCGCTGGGGCACGGGCCGCGGGTCCTGGTCGCCCAGAAAGCCCGTCACCTTCGGGGTGTCCTTCACGAGGTGCCAGGTCACGTCGCTCATGTCCATCTGAACAAAGACATACCCCGGATAGAACTTGCGGAGCTCCATGCGGGTCTTGCCGTTGCGGGTCGACGCCACGCTCTCCTCGGGGACCAAGATCTCACCGAAGTACGCGTCGAGCCCGTTGTTCTTGATGCGCTCCTGGAGCGAGGCCTTCACCTTGTTCTCGAACCCGGAGTATGCCTGAACGATGTAGTATTTCATGAGTGGCACTCGGTCAGGTGGCGGGGGAGGGACCAGCGGGGAAGGCGCGTCAGCCCAGGTAGATCAGGTCGGTCAGCCAGTTCCAGAACCGGTCGAGGCCGAAGATGGTCAACGCAGCGACGACGGCGGTGATGAGCACCACGGTGGTCGCCGTGTAGGTCTCCTGCTTCGAGGGCCAGGTCACCGCGGCGAGTTCGTCGATGGTCTCCATGGCCCAGGTCTTTGAACCCTGGTGACGCCATCCCACCGCCACCGCCACCACGCCCGCCACGGCGGCGATGATCATCGCGGTGTTCTCGTGACCCTCCCACGCCGAGTCGACCCCGTGCTTGACGAGGTAGGCGACGACGCACCCGGCCACGAAGTACCCGGTGTACAGGTACCGCACGGTCCCCAGCAGGAGGGAACCCCCTGCGCGCTCTTGCTGTGTGCTCACGTCATCTCCCTCGGGAGTCCATGGCACGGGACGAGGGACTCGAACCCACGACCTGCGGATTTGGAATCCGCTGCTCTACCAACTGAGCTAGTCCCGTGTGTGAACGTTCAGTGCTTTCAGTGGCTCTCGTGATGGACGGTGTGGGTGTTGCACTTCGGGCAGAACTTCTTCATCGCGAGCGCCTTGGCCTCGGGGCCTTCGGACCGTCGCGCCTTGTAGTTCCGCTCGCCGCAGACCTCGCAGGCCAGAACCACCTTCTTCTTGTCTGCCATCTCGCTCGATGCTGAACCGCCGCCGACCCCGAGAGATTCCTCTCGCGGGATCGACGGCGGGCTCAGTCCATCACTCGGTGATCTTGATCACCACGCCGGCGCCGACGGTCTTGCCGCCCTCGCGGATGGCGAAGCGCATCTGGTCCTCGAGGGCCACCGGGGTGATGAGCTCCACGTCCATCTCGACGTTGTCGCCGGGCATCACCATCTTCACGTCCTCGGGGAGCTTGCACACGCCCGTGACGTCCGTGGTGCGGATGTAGAACTGCGGCCGGTAGTTGGTGAAGAACGGGGTGTGACGCCCGCCCTCTTCCTTCTTGAGGATGTACACCTGCGCGTGGAACTTCTTGTGGGGGGTGATGGAGCCCGGCTTCGCGAGCACCTGGCCGCGCTCGATGTCGGCCTTCTCCACGCCGCGGAGCAGCACGCCCACGTTGTCACCCGCCTGCCCCTGGTCCAGGAGCTTGCGGAACATCTCCACGCCGGTCACCACGCTCTTGCGGGTCGGGGAGAAGCCGATGATCTCGACCTCCTCGTTGACCTTGATGATCCCGCGCTCGATGCGGCCGGTGGCCACGGTGCCGCGGCCCTTGATCGAGAACACGTCTTCCACCGCGAGGAGGAAGGGCTTGTCGATCTCGCGCACGGGCTCGGGGATGAAGCTGTCGAGCGCGCGGCCGAGCTCGTAGATCTTCTCTTCCCACTGCGCGTCGCCGTTGAGGGCGGGGAGCGCGGCGCCGCGGATCACGGGGGTGTCATCACCCGGGAACTGGTACTTGGAGAGGAGCTCGCGCACCTCCATCTCGACCAGGTCCAGGATCTCGGGGTCGTCGACCGCGTCGCACTTGTTGAGGAACACCACGATGCGGGGCACGCCGACCTGACGGGCGAGCAGCACGTGCTCGCGGGTCTGCGGCATCACCGAGTCGAGGGAGGAGACCACCAGGATCGCGCCGTCCATCTGCGCGGCGCCGGTGATCATGTTCTTGATGTAGTCGGCGTGGCCGGGGCAGTCGACGTGCGCGTAGTGGCGGTTGTCGGTCTCGTACTCCACGTGCGCCGCCGCGATGGTCACGGTCTTCGTCGCGTCGCGCTCGATGCCGCCCTTGGCGATGTCCTTGTAGGAGATCGCCTTGAACTTGAACTTCTTCGAGAGCACCGCCGAGATCGCCGCGGTCAGCGTGGTCTTCCCGTGGTCGATGTGACCGATGGTGCCCACGTTCACGTGCGGCTTGGTGCGAACGAACTTCTCCTTGGCCATGACCTCTCCTCCGTCTACCTTGTCTCGTTGATCCGCTGCAGAAACTCTTGCGCGAAGGCCTTCAGTAGCCCTGGACCTTCGCCACGATCTCGTCTTGCACCGACGTCGGCACGGCGTCGTAGTGCGAGAAGTGCATCGACGACGCCGCGCGGCCCTGGGTACGGCTGCGCAGGTCGGTGACGTACCCGAACATGTTGGCCAGTGGGACCGTCGCCTCGATGACCTGCGCCCCTTTACCCCGGGCGCTCATTCCGCGCACCTGCCCCCGGCGCGAATTCAGGTCGCCGATGACATCCCCCATGAATTGGTCGGGGGTCACCACCTCGAGGGACATCACCGGCTCCAGGATCACGATCCCGGCCTTCTTGGCGGCCTCTTGGAAGGCCATGGAGCCCGCGATCTCGAAGGCCGACGTGGACGAGTCCACGTCGTGGTAGCTCCCGTCGTGGAGGCGGGCCACGGCGTCGATCACGGGGTAGCCCGCGAGGACGCCCCGGGTGAGGGCCTCGCGGATGCCCTTCTCGATCGACGGGATGAACTCCTTGGGGATGATCCCGCCCGTGATGTCGTTCACGAAGGCGAAGCCCGAGCCGGGCTCACCCGGCGCGAGGTCGATCACCACGTGGCCGTACTGCCCGCGGCCGCCCGACTGCCGGATGTACTTCCCCTCGACGTTCGTCACGGGCTTCTTCACCCGCTCGCGGTAGGCGACCTCGGGCTTGCCCGTGTTCGCCTCGACCTTGTACTCGCGCTTGAGCCGGTCGACGAGGATCTCCAGGTGGAGTTCCCCCATCCCCGCGATGAGCGTCTGCCCGCTCTCCTCGTCGGTGTTGACCCTGAACGAGGGGTCCTCCATCGCGAGCTTCTGCAGCCCGACGCCCATCTTGTCCTGATCCGCCTTGGTGCGGGGCTCGATGGCGATGGAGATTACGGGCTCGGGGAAGGTCATCTTCTCGAGCACGATGGGGTGCTTGTCGTCGCACAGGGTGTCGCCCGTGCGGGTGTCGCGCAGCCCCTGCACCGCGGCGATGACCCCGGCGAAGATGTCCTTGATGTCCTCGCGGTCGTTCGCGTGCATGAGCAGCAGGCGGCCCACGCGCTCGTGCTTGCCGCGGCTGCTGTTGAGCACCGCGCTGTTGGTCTCGAGGTAGCCCGAGTACACCCGGATGAAGGTGAGGTTGCCCACGAACTTGTCGTTCATGAGCTTGAAGGCCAGGGCGCTGAAGGGCGCGTTGTCCTTGGGCTCGCGGCTGACCTCGATGTCCTTGGTGGGGTGCCGGCCGACCTTCACGGGGATGTCCGCCGGGGCCGGGAGGTAGTTCACCACCGCGTCGAGGAGCTGCTGCACGCCCTTGTTCTTGAAGGCCGAGCCGCAGAGCACGGGCACGAGCTTGAACGCGATGGTGCCCTTGCGCAGCGCGGCGTGGATCTCATCGTCGGTGATGCCCGCGATGTCGTCGTTGAGGAACTTCTCCCCCACGACGTCGTCCACGTCGGCCACGGCCTCGATGAGCGACGCCCGGGCGAACTCCGCGGCCTCGCGGAACTCCTCGGGGATGTCGATCACGTCGAAGCGCTGACCGCGGGACTCCTCGTCGAAGACCACGGCCTTCATGCCCACGAGGTCGATGATCCCGCGGTGCTTGTCCTCTTCGCCGAGGGGGAGCTGCACGGGCACGGGGTTCGCGCCGAGGCGCTCGCGCATCGACTCCACGCACATGTTGAAGTCGGCCCCGACCTTGTCCATCTTGTTCATGAACGCGATGCGGGGGACCTTGTAGCGGTCGGCCTGGCGCCACACCGTCTCGCTCTGGGGCTCGACGCCGTTGCCGCCGTCGAAGACCGCCACGGCACCATCCAACACACGCAGCGAGCGCTCCACCTCGATGGTGAAGTCCACGTGGCCGGGCGTGTCGATGATGTTGACCCGGTGCTTGACGTCCTTGAGCGGGCCCGTGAGCGCCGACCAGAACGCGGTGGTGGCCGCGCTGGTGATGGTGATCCCGCGCTCCTGCTCCTGCTCCATCCAGTCCATGGTGGCCGCGCCCTCATGGACCTCGCCCGTGCGGTGGATGCGGCCCGTGTAGAACAACACCCGCTCGGTCACCGTGGTCTTGCCGGCGTCGATGTGCGCCATGATCCCGATGTTTCGGTAGCGCTCGATGGGGATGTCGCGGGGCACGGGTCTCTTGTCTCCAGGTCTCGTTCGGGCCGAACTCTTCTTCGCGATCGCCAGACAGACGAAACCCCCCCGGCGCCATCGGCCCTACCACCCTCGGGTAGGACCTTTCCTGCGGCACCAGGAGGGTCACGACGCGCGCTACACATGCGCGCCTGGAGATGTTTCCCCAGGCTCTCCATCGACCCTCGGACGAGGACATCGTCCTCCATCGGGGTCGCACGGCGCGAGTCGTCTTATGTCGTCGTCGTCATGTGTCCGTGTCGTACCTCAACGTGGGAGGTCACCGACGCCCGGGTACTCGCCCAGGCGTGAGGGTGATCACCAACGGTAGTGGGCGAACGCCTTGTTGGCGTCGGCCATCTTGTGCGTGTCTTCCTTCTTCTTCACGGCGCTGCCGCGGCCCTGGCTGGCCTCGTAGAGCTCCGCCGCGAGGCGCTCGGCCATGCTCTTCTCGCCGCGGTTGCGGGAGTAGGTCACGATCCAGCGCATCGCCAGGGACACGCGACGGTCCGGACGGACCTCCACGGGCACCTGGTAGGTCGCACCACCCACGCGGCGGCTCTTGACCTCCACCTTGGGCTTGACGTTGTCGAGGGCCTTGCGGAAGACCTCCAACGGGTCCTCCTTGTGGCGCTCCTGGATCGTCTCGAAGGAACCGTAGACGATTCCCTCGGCGATGGCCTTCTCGCCCGCGAGCATCACGGTGTTCGTGAGCTTGGCGACGAGCCGGTCCTTGTACTTCGGGTCGGCAACGATCTTCCGCTTGGGGACTTCACCGCGACGGGGCATGGATCAACCCTTCTTCCGCTTGACGCCGTACTTGGAACGCCCCTGCGAGCGCTCCTTCTTGTTCGTGTTCGACGGACCCGCCGCGCCCACGGCGTCGAGCGTGCCGCGCACGATGTGGTAGCGAACGCCCGGGAGGTCCTTCACACGACCGCCGCGGATCAGCACCACCGAGTGCTCCTGCAGGTTGTGCCCCTCACCCGGGATGTACGCCGTGACCTCCATCTGGTTCGTCAGGCGAACACGCGCCACCTTGCGGAGCGCCGAGTTCGGCTTCTTCGGGGTCGTCGTGTACACGCGCGTGCAGACCCCGCGCTTCTGGGGGCACTCCTTCAGCGCCGGAGAGGCGGTCTTCCACCGCTTCGGGTTCCGGCCCTTGCGCACAAGCTGGTTGATCGTGGGCATTCGTCAATTCACTCCAGTGAGGAAACATCCCGTCGGAGTCACCCCGCTCACGGTGCCGCACTGCGGTGGGCACACGGGGGTCCTTCGGAGGGCGCGCACGCTGCCACCCCCCGCAAGGCCTGTCAAGACCGCGGGCCGGTGATTCTTTCCCCTGGAACTCCAGCGCCCCGCGCATTCTGGGGTGCGGCCGCGCGCTGGTGTTACGGTGGAGCCTGGATCGCGCACGGGGCGCGGCAGGAGTTCTCGAATGCTGTTCAGCAAGAGATGGGTGGCGATGCTCACCCTGGCCGTGCTCGCGGCCTGCACCAACACCAGCGGGGTCGTGGGAGGCGGCGGCACCGACAGCGGCATCGACGCCAACCTCGACGTCGTCGTCGCCTGCGCCACCGGGGAGCAGCGCTGCGACAACCGCTGCGTCAACGTCCAGACCAGCCGCGACCACTGCGGCATGTGCGGCGCGGCCTGCGAGGGCGGGCGCGTCTGCGTCGCCGGGCGCTGCCAGGTCGCCTGCCCCACCGGGCAGACCGAGTGCGGCGGCCTCTGCGTGACCCTCGGGCTCGACCCGCGCAACTGCGGCGCCTGCGGTCGCTCCTGCGCCGCGGGGCAGGTCTGCGCCGAGGGCGCCTGCCGCCTCGACTGCGGCCCCCGCTTCGCGATGTGCGGCGGCGCGGGTGACGCTGGCACCTCCGACGGCGGCGCGGGTGAGCGCTTCTGCGCGGACCTCCAGGCCGATTCGGTCAACTGCGGCGCCTGCGGCAACGCCTGCCCCGCGGGCAACGTCTGCACCGCGGGCCGCTGCGTGCTCTCGTGCCTCATGGGTCAGACCGCCTGCAACGGCGTGTGCCGCGACCTCCAGACCGACAACGCCAACTGCGGCACCTGCGGCACTGCGTGCCCCGCGGGGCAGCTCTGCTCCATGGGCACCTGCCAGGTCTCGTGCAGCGTCGGCCTCACCAACTGCATGGGCACCTGCCGCGACACCGACAGCGACCTGCGCAACTGCGGCGCCTGCGGCACCTCCTGCGGCGCGGGCGAGGTGTGCTCCCAGGGCATGTGCCGCGTGACCTGCGGCGGCGGCACCACGAACTGCAGCGGCGTCTGCCGTGACACGCAGACCGACAACAACCACTGCGGCGCCTGCGGCACCGTCTGTCCCTCGGGGCAGATCTGCTCCATGGGCACCTGCCAGGTCTCGTGCGCGGGCAGCACCACGAACTGCGGCGGCGTCTGCCGCGACACGCAGACCGACAACAACCACTGCGGCGCCTGCGGCAACGCCTGCGCGGCGGGGCAGGTCTGCTCCATGGGCATGTGCCGCGTCTCGTGCGCCATGAGCCTCACGAACTGCGACGGCGTCTGCCGCGACGTGCAGACCGACCGCGCCCACTGCGGCGCCTGCAACAACGCCTGCCCCG
>JBILLI010000265.1:0-9422 GCA_044376155.1 Polyangiales bacterium | reverse complement strand
GCGTTGCGCAGGCCGCGGCGCACGAGGTCCATGCCGTAGCGCTTCGCGAAGGCCTCGAAGACGGCGCGCAGGCGCAGCACCTCAAGGGCGCGGCGCATCCCGTCTTCGATGAGCGCGCGGTCGGTGCCCGGGGGCGCGACGCATCGCACCGACGCGGGCGCGGGGTTCGCCACCGACCAGGTGCTCTCCTCCACGGCCTCGGGGTCCTTCGCGCGGAGCACCTGGGTCTCGCCGAGGTCGGCGCGCACCGGGGCGCCCTCCGAGGCCAGCCAGAGCACCCGGCGCTGGCCGCGGCGCGAGAGCTCCTCGATGACCCCCGCGCAGCGCGGACCGACGGCGAGCACGAGGTCACGCAGGGGCTCGAACTCCTCGTCGGCGAGCATCGCGTCGACGGTCTTCACCGGGTCGAAGGGGGCGCGGGCGCTGAGCCAGCCGTCGAGGTCCTTCGCGCGGCCCTGCTGCAGCGCCTGGCGCAGGTCGAGGTCGGCGCGCTCGCCCTGCATCAGCAGCTCGCGCAGCAGCCCGACGGCCTCGGGGGGCGGCGGCAGGCCGGCGCGCACGACGGCCCAGGCCTCGTCGACCGCGCCGCGGGAGCGGTCCACGGATTTCGCCGCGGCCATGGCGCCGTCGCGGTCATCGGCGCGCACCGCCGCGGTGAGGCGACGGATGCGCTCGGCGCGCTGGTGCAGCGCCAGGGCGAGGATCTCCAGGGGGGAGGCGGAGCTGTCGAGGAGGGGCTGTGCGGCGAACATCAACGCCGTCAGAACGGCCACGCGCGGCAGAACTGAACGGTCAGCGGACCTCAAGGGTGATGGTCTGCGCGGGGGCGTTGCAGGTGGCCGTGCCCACGCCGCTGAAGTTGTTGGGCGCGTCGAAGCACGGACGAACAAGGGTGCCGGGGCCGGGGCAGTTCGAGCCCGAGCACAGCGAGGGGGGGTTGATCCAGAACTCGCCCTCGTACCGGTTGCACATGCTCCACACGTGACCGTCGCAGCTCACGAAGAAGTCCGTGAGGTTGCGCAGGCCCGTCACGATCTGCGCCACGGCCGTGGGGTTGCTGCACGTAAACGTCGTGGTCGACGCGGTGCCGCGGATCGTGATGGACCGATAGCCGGTCCCGGTGAGGCTCGCGCGAAAGGTCCGCCACTGGGAGCACGCCGCGGTGAGCACCGTCTGGTTGTTGCTGAAGGGCGCCGAGAAGGTGCGCGCCGGGGCGGTCACGCAGGTGCCGTTGGTGCAGGTGCCGCTGCAGGTCACCCCGCACGCGCCGCAGTTCGTGGCGCTGCTGCGCACGTCGACCTCGCAGCCGTTGGCGGCGTTGCTGTCGCAGTCGCGAAAGCCCGCGGCGCACATGCCCACGGCGCAGGCGCCGCCCTGGCAGACGGGGGTCGCGTTGGCGAGGCTGCACGCGCGCCCGCAGGCGCCGCAGTTCGAGAGCGACGAGGCGATGCTCACCTCGCAGCCGTTGCCGCTGTTGCCGTCGCAGTTCGCGAAGTCGGGCGCGCACACCGCGTCGCAGCGACCGGCGGCGCACACCGCGGTCTGGTTGGTCCCGGCCGGGCAGCGGTTGCCGCAGGCGCCGCAGTTCGCGGGGTCGTTCTGCGGGCTCACGCAGACCCCGCCGCAGAGCTGCGAGCCGACCCCGCACGAGGTGCCGCAGACGCCGTCGGCGCACGACTGGGTGCTCCCGCAGGCGTTGGCGCAGCGGCCGCAGTTGATCCGGTCGGTGCGGGCGTTCACCTCGCAGCCGTTCGCGGCGTTGCCGTCGCAGTCGAGAAAGCCCGTGTTGCACGCGCCGAGGGCGCAGGCCCCATCACGACACACCGCCGCGGCGTTGGCGAGCGCACACGCGCGGCCGCAGGCGCCGCAGTTCGCCGGGCCGTCGAGGCGGGTCTCGCAGCCGTTGGCCGTGTTGCTGTCGCAGTCGCCGAAGCCGGCGTTGCAGGCGATCCCACACGCCCCGAGGGCGCAGGTGGCGCGGCCGCCGCCGGGGGCGGGGCACATGCGCCCGCACGCGCCGCAGTGGTCGGGGTCGGTCTGGATGTTCCGGCAGACGCCCCCGCCGCAGTCGGTGACGCCCGGGTCGCAGACGCTTGCGCAGGCGCCGTTGAGGCACCGCTGGCCCGCGCCGCAGGTCACCCCGCACGCGCCGCAGTTCATCGGGTCGGCCGCGACGGTCACGCAGCGCCTGCCGCACGCGCGCTGGCCCTGCGGGCACGTGAGCACACACACGCCCGCCTCGCAGAGCTCGCCCATGCCGCACGCGCGGCCGCATCCGCCGCAGTGCGCGCGGTCGGTCTGGGGATTGGCGCAGACGCGCACGCCGGCGTCGCCGCCGCCGCAGGCCACCGCGGGGGAGGCGCACTCCAGGGTGCACGCGCCCGCGGAGCAGACCTCGCCGGTGGGGCACGCGCCGCCGCAGGCGCCGCAGTTGGCGCGGTCGGTCTGGAGGTCGACGCAGCGGCCCGCGCAGGTCTGCTGGCCCGTGGGGCAGCGCACCATGCACACCCCTGCGACGCAGGCCTCTCCCGAGGCGCAGGCCATCGCGCAGCTCCCGCACGCGGCGGGGTCGCTCTGCACGTCGACGCAGCGCGCCCCGCACAGGATCTGTCCCGCGGAGCAGGTCGGCCCCGCGTCGAGCGCGGTGACAACATCGGGCGCGGTGACAGCGTCAGGCGCGGTGACAGCGTCGGGCGCGGTGACAGCGTCGGGCGCGGTGACAGCGTCGGGCGCGGTGACAACGTCATCGCCCCCAGCGTCGTTCGCCGTGACGGCGTCGCTGGACGCGGGGACGTCGTTGCCGACGGGGGTGATCGTGGTGCTGGATGCGGTGCATCCGAGGGCCATGAGGCTGAGCCACGCGGCGAGGCGGTGTCGGTTTCGCAAGGGAAGTTCCTCCAGAGGGCACCACCGCAACACGGCCGCCCGCGGGGATCAAGTCGCGCGTCGGCTCAGCGCCCCTGCTCGACGCCGTAGCGCTCGCGGAGACGGCGGTTCTGCGCCGCGTCGCCGAGCACCACGACGTGATCCCGCGGCGCGAGCGTGAGGTCGCCCGGGGGATTGGGGATCACCGCGAACCCCTCTCCCTCGGGTCGCCCTACCGCGACGAGCAGAGGTGCGTCGAAGTCCAGCAGACGCTGCCGCACCTCGCGCACGGTGCTGCCCGCGAAGGCGTCGGCGGGGTACTGCTGCAGGTCGGATCCTCCCAGGGCGCCGGAGGTCACGTCTTCGACGAAGCGTGCGACCTCGGGCTCGAAGGCCGCGCTCGCCACGAGACGCCCGCTGAGCTCGTGGGGCGAGGCCACGTAGGTCGCGCCGCTCGCGACGAGCGTCTGCCGCAGCGCCTCGGCCTGCACCGCCACGACGATGCGCGCCGAGGCGTTGAGCGCGCGAAAGTTCAGCGACGAGACGATGTTCAGCGAGTCGTCGCCCGTGGCGATGACGGCGCTCACCGCGCGGTCGGCGTTGAGCTTGTCGCGCAGGGTCTCCTGCGAGGGGTCACCCACGGTCACGAACAGCGGCCCGCGCTCGGCCTGCCGCCGCGCCAGCGGGACCTCGTCGGCGTGCGCGCAGAGCACCGCCACGCTCCGCCCCGCGTCCAGCAGCTCGGCGATCGCGCTGCGCGCCACGGGGCTGAAGCCCACCACCACCACGTGGCCCTCCATGTCGGTGCCGATGAGCCCGCTGTCCTCCATGCGCTTCACCTCCATCACGACGTCGTTCATCGCCGCCAACAAGAACCCGATGCTGAACAGCGTGAGCAGGATGAACGCGCCCGTCACCAGCCGCCCCAGCGGCGTCACGGGGTACGTGTCGCCGTAGCCCACCGTGGCCATCGTCACCACGAGGAACCACGCGACGTCCGCGACGCTGTGAAAGTGCGTCGATGGCGCGTCGCGCTCCGCCGCCCAGAGCAGCGCCCCCGCGACGCCGAAGAACGACAACACCAGCAACCCGGGGCGCCTCGTTCGTGCGCCGAGAAGACGGAAAATCACCTGCGTGCGACGAGCAACCAGACCCCGCGCCATGTCGCGCGGGTGCGGAGCATGGAGCGGCGCACTGCGTCTCGATGCCGCTGCGTCCGCGGCCGCGCACGCGCTGACGCGGTGCGATGGCACGCGAGAAAATGACCCAGCCCGGGCGTTTTCGGGCGCCGTGGATTTCTCTACTCTCTGCCCCGATGACATTCGCGAGCGTGGGGATGAGCACGCGCCGAGACGCCCGCGGCGCGGGGCGTGAGGCAGCGACCGCGGCGTGCGCGGGGCTCCCTCGCGCGGCTGACTTCCTGCTGGATGTTCGGCACGTCGGGGTACCGCCCGGCCGAGATGCTCGCGGGCGTGCGCGAGGTCAGCACCGCGCCGCTCGCGGGCTGCTCCGGCGAGGGGGTGATCGCCGGCGATCACTCCAGCGAACGTCCCCGCGCCATCGCCGTGCTCGCGGTGTGCTCCGACACCCTGCGCTTCGAGGCGCACCTGCTGCCTGACTACGGCCGCGACTCTGCGGGCGCGGGCGCGGCCCTGGCCGCGACGCTGCGGGGGCGCGACGACCTCGCGGGACTGCTGGTCTTTCCCGACGGGCTCCACGGCGACTGCGAGCGGTTCTTGCGCGCGCTGCACGAGGGCCTGCCCGAGGCCGCCCGCGCGGCGGTGGTGGGCGGCGCCGCGGGCGACGCGATGGAGCTGCGCGAGACCTCGCAGTACCGCGATGACCTCGCGCTCCAGGGCGCCGTGAGCGCCGTCGCGATCTACGGCCCGGCGCGGCTCGCGGTGGAGGTGAGCCACGGGTGCGAGCCCGTCGGCGGCCCCTTGCGCGTCACCCACACCGATGGGTCGTGGCTCCACGAGATCGACGGGCGCCCCGCGCTCGCGGTCTTTGAGGAGTACCTCGTGGGCGGCGCCGAGGCCCTCACCGAGGAGGGCATCGCGCACCTCGGGCTCGGCGAGGTCTCGCCCGACGCGCCCGACGTGCTCGAAGTGATCCACACGCCGCACCGCTTCGACCGCGGGTCCGGGGCCCTGGGCTTCCCCGGCGGCGGGCTCTCGACGGGCCCCGTGCGCATGGTGCGACGCGACGCCGACGCCGTGCGCACGAGCGCGGTGATGTGCGCCCAACGCCTCCGCGACGCGCTCGGCGCACAGCGCCCGGCCTTCGTGCTGCAGTTCGACTGCGCGGGCCGCGGGCAGACCCTCTTCGGCCCCGAGACGAGCGACGCCATCGTGCGGCCGCTGCGCGAGGCCCTCGGCGGCGACGCGCCCTGGGTGGGCTTTCACTCCTACGGCGAGATCGCGCCGGTGCGGGGGCGCGCGAGGTACCACAACTACACCGTGGCGCTCTGCGCGCTCTTCGACGCGTGAGCGACGACGAGGCCGACGCGCTGCGGGCCGAGCTCGCGCGGCTACAGTCTCAGGTGAAGCTCCTGGTGCGGGCCGAGCAGGGCCTGCACCGCGCCCGCCGCGAGCAGGAGCAGCAGGCCGCGATGGTGCGCGACCTCGCGAGCTTCTCCCGCGCGTGCGCCAGCGACGACGCGGAGGCGACGATCGTCGACCGGGCCCTGCGCATGCTCGACGCGCGCATCACGCTCGACGTGCTCTGCGCGGCCACCCTCGACGACGCCTCGCTGATCGACCTCGACGCCCCCGACGCCCGCGCCTCCCTCGACGTCGACGAACGCGCCTGGCTCGCGGAGCTCCGAGAGGTGCGGGTCACCCCCCTCGACGATGAGGCCGTCGCGCAGCTCCCCCCGGGGCGCCTGCGGGAGCGGGTCGAGGGGCTGCGTCGGCCGGCGTGCTTCGCGGTGATCCCGCTGCGCGTCGAGGGGCGCACGACGGCGGCGCTCTGGCTGGCGGCGTCGTCCAGCGGGCGGCGAACCTTTCGCGACGACCGCCTCGAGCTCTGGCACGCGCCCTTCCTCGCGCTCTGCCAGGGCAGCGTCGAGCGCGCCCTGGAGAACGCCGCCCTCACCCGCGCCCTGGGCGACGCCAACGCCCAGCTCCGCGCCACCGTGCAGGGGCTCCAGCGGGCGCAGGAGGAGCTGCTGCACGCCCGCAAGATGGAGGCGGTGGGGCACCTCGCGGGCGGCGTCGCGCACGAGTTCAACAACCTGCTCACGGTGGTGCTCAGCTACGGCGCGATGCTCCAGGAGCTCGAGCTGCCCGAGCCGGCCCGCGTCGACCTCGCGCGCATGATCGACGCCGGCACCCGCGCCTCGGAGCTCACCCGCCAGCTCCTCACGCTCGGGCGCCGGCAGGTGCTGCGCCGCGAGCCCGTGGACCTCGGCGCGGTGGTCTCGGCCTTCGTCGGGCTCATGGGACGTCTCGTGGGCGAGACGGTCTCCCTCACCGCCAGGGTCTCGCCCTCGCTGCCCGCGGCCTTCGCCGACCGCGCGCAGGTCGAGCAGGTGCTGATGAACCTCACGCTCAACGCGCGCGACGCGCTCCCCCTGGGAGGCTCCGTGGTGATCGCCGCGCGCCCCGCCGGGCGCCGGGACCTCGCGAGCGTCTCGGCCAATGTGCCCCCGGAGGGGTACGTGGCGCTCGACGTCATCGACAGCGGGGTGGGCATGAACGCGGCCACCCGCGCACGGATCTTCGAGCCCTTCTTCACGCTCAAGGGCGAGGGCAAGGGCACCGGCCTCGGGCTCTCGGTGGTCTACGGGATCGTCGCGCAGAGCGAGGGGCACATCGTCGTGGAGAGCGAGCCGGGGCGCGGCGCGCGCTTCTCGGTGCTGCTCCCCGTGGCCGCCGCACAGTCAGAGCGCCCGCGGGTGAGCGCACCCGCGCCCGCGCCGCGAGGACGTTCGGGCCGCGTGCTGCTCGCCGAGGACGAGCCGCTGATTCGCCACGTCACGGTACGGGCGCTGCGCGCGGCGGGCTACGAGGTCTGCGACGCGCAAGACGGCGAGGAGGCCCTGCGGCGCGCGGCGGACCTCGACGGCCTCGACGCGCTCATCACCGACGTGGTCATGCCGCAGATGGGCGGGGTCGAGCTCAGCGAGCGGCTGCGCGCGCTGCGGCCGGGGCTGCCGGTGCTCTTCATCTCGGGGTACTCCCCGACGTTGCTGGAGGGGCTCCGCGTGGAGCGGCGAGGGGTCGCGTACCTCCCCAAGCCCTTCACCCCAAAACAACTCCTGTCAGAGATCGACGCCCTCCTCGGGCACGGGGGGTGACGTCGGATCCCATTGCGGTGCAGTGAGACGTCGTCGCCCGTCGGCGGAGCGCGGCACCTGCCCCGGGTCTTCGTTCGGACCCAAGGTCCGGTCCCAGCGCTGGCAGGTGACCTCCTTGTGCCGCTGGTCGAGCGCCTCGCAGTAGTTCGTGAGCTTGCACCGCCGCA
Source organism: Polyangiales bacterium (assembly GCA_044376155.1). Lineage (GTDB taxonomy): Bacteria > Myxococcota_A > Polyangia > Polyangiales > JAWKRB01. The sequence goes on along the minus strand of JBILLI010000265.1, from coordinate 2,090 downwards.
CCTCGGCCCCATGACCCGCGCGCACCTTGGCCCACCAGTCGGGGTCCGCGAGGCTCTGCCGCGCGGCGCCCACGAGGTCGCAGTCGCCGTCCCGCAGCGCGGCCTCGGCCTGCCAGAACCCCACGATCCCGCCCGCCCCGACGACGGGCGTGGACCACCCCTCCCCCCGCAGCGCCTCGCGCACCGCGCGCGCGAGGTGCAGGTTGCGGCCGAAGGGACCGCGCGCGTCGGAGCGCACCGTGGGCATGCACTCGTGGCCGCTCTCGCCCGTGTACGGGTACGCCGCCTCGCCCACCTTCGGCGGCTTCGCGTCTTCGAACTTGCCGCCCTTCGAGACGGAGATGAAATCCATCCCCGCGGCCGCGAAGCGGGTGGCGAAATCCATGGCGTCGTCGACGCCGCTGCCGCCGGGGATGACCTCGTCGCCGAGGATCCTGCAGCCCACCACGGTCGCCTCGCGCACCGCGCCCCGCACCGCGCGGAACACCTCCAGGGGCAGTCGCGCCCGCCCTGCGCGGTCCCCGCCGTATCCGTCACCCCGGTCGTTGCGCGCCGAGAGGAACGACGCGAGCGTGTACGCGTGCGCGCAGTGCAGCTCGACCCCGTCGAAGCCCGCGCGCTCGACCCGCCGCGCGGCCTCGGCGAAGACCTCGGGCAACACCCTCGGGAGGTCGCGCACGTGCGGGAGATCCACGTCGGTGACCCGCTCCCGCGCGCCCATGCGCAGCGCCTCCAGCTCGCGCGGCGTGAGCACCTCCGCCCATGCGTCTTCGCCCAGCGCGGCGAGCGCCTCCCGCACCGCGGCCTCGGGCGCGTCGCGCCACCCGGGGTCACCGAGCCGCTGCGCCAGCGCCGCACGGTGCGCGTCGGTCACCGCGAGAAAGCGCGCGAAGTACTTCGCGGGCTCGGGGCGCCGACGGATCGCGAGGAAATCAATGAGCTGCACGTAGCACCGGGTCTCTCCCCCGCTGCGCGCGCGCACCGCGTCGGCCACGCGCGCGAGCCCGTCGACGTACCGATCGTGCGACGCCCGCAGCAACGGACCGCTCGGGACGTCCCGCACCCCCGTGGCCTCGACGACGATCGCGCCGGGGCGTCCGTCGGCGAAGCGCGCGTACCACTCGATCACCGCGGGGGTGACCTCTCCCGCCTCCGTCGCCCGCCACGGGACCATCGCGGGCACCCACGCGCGCGTGCGCAGCGGCTCTCCCCGCGCGAGCGCCAGCGGCGAGTACAAACGCGCTTCACGCGCCTCGGCCGCGGTGGGCCAGCGCTCCTCGGGGATCACGTGCAGCACCTTCATCGCGTCGGCGCTTTCGTACACCCATGACCGCGGGGTACAACCCTCCCATGGCGTTCAAGCGAGAGAAGCGGCTCACCCGTCGCGAGCGAAAAGAGCAGTTCGGCCCCCTCGGCCCGAAGCCCCCCACCGCGGAGGACGCGAAGTCCTTCGGCGCCCTCGACCTCGCGCCCGACCCGAGCCTCCCCGACGGCACCCACATCCACTGCGTCGCCTGCGGCAAGCACCTCGACACCGTGGGCGAGGCCCGCGCGCGACAGGGCGGGGCCATCGGCGGCACCCTCTGGGCGTCCCTGCGCTGCGCCCACCAGTCGGTGTTTCAAGCCTGCCTCGGCTGCATGGCGAAGGCCCGACGCCTGCTCGACGACCACGACCGCAGCGGCCGCGCCGTGGCCATGGCCGAGGCCTGGCACTGACGCGTCGGGGTACGTCCCCGACGAAATCTCCCCGGGTCCCCCTTCGCGACCCAAGGGCCGTGTAGGCTCCGCCATCGAAGCACACGCGATGCCTCCTGCGCGCACCCTGCCACCGCCCATTCCCCCCGAGGCACGACGGATCCGTCGGGTGGCCGAGGCCCTTGCGCCGCAGGACCTTCAGGTCACGCCGCCCCCGGTCCCGCCCGAGGCCCTGCGCCGTCGGCTGCGCTCCGACACCCCCACCGAGGCGCTCGTCGAGGCCGCCCGCCGCGGGGAGTCCCGGGCCTTCGAGCTCCTCGTGCGCCGCTACCGCCCCCGGGTTCTCGCGCTGGGGTTGCACCTCACGGGCAGCCGCTCCGACGCCGAAGACGTCG
>JBILLI010000264.1:0-9433 GCA_044376155.1 Polyangiales bacterium | reverse complement strand
CTCGGCCTTGCCCGCGGCGAGGTCCTTGAGCAGGGCCACGTCGGCCTTCACGCGCTCCTGAAACTCGGGGTCGCGCACGGCGCTGGCGGCCTTCGCGGCGGCCACGGGGGCGGCCTTCACCACCCCCATCACCGCGCCCGCGACAGACCGCGCGCGCGTCGCCACCCGCTGCGCGCGGGTCTGCGTGAGGTAGGGGGCGACCTCGTGGAGGAGGTCCGCCGCGGTGCCCGCGATGACGTGCGGGGGCTTGTGCAGCGGCGACGCGAAGCGCGGGTTCTTCGCGAGGAAGTCCCGCACCTGGGCTTCGGTGAGCCCGAGCTCCTTGTAGGTGCGCTGCAGCTCCTCGTCGGCCGCGATGCGGGCCTTGAACATGTACATCTGCACGCGGGAGTAGAAGTTCGTGGCGCCGTCACCACTGGTCTCCACCGCGCAGAAGATGCTCCCGGGGAACTTCGACGTGATCAGCGACTGCACGCCGTCGGAGACACCGCTGGAGGGCATGCACCCGAAGGGCTTCACGCTCACCGTGATGTGCGCCTTCTGCTTCACCACGTTGATGATCAGCTTGCCCACCTCCATGTGCCCCTCGCCGCCGCGGAGGTCGTTGGAGTAGTAGTCCTTGGCGACGTCGGCCACGTCGTCCATGTCGGGGAGGTGGTAGCCGTTGAGCCCGAGGGGCAGCGCGAAGGCCTGAAAGCCCAGGCGCAGCGCGCCCTCGGCGAGGCGCATGGTGGCGAGGCGCTTGGCGACATCGAAGCCGTCCATCTCGCCGAGGCCGTACTGCCCGCCGTCGTTGGCGCGCAGGTCGCGGCGCTCGCGGGTGTCACGAGCGACCTCCCAGATGTTGTAGAGCAGCCACGCGGTGGTGAGCTGGATGTCGGCCTCGCCGCCTTCGCTCTCGATGAAGCGCTGGAGCTGGTAGTTCCCGTCGCCCTCGGTGGTCATCGCCCAGAACTCGCCGATGATGCTGGTCTTGGCGCGGGCGCGGAGCTTGTCGACCTTCACCGCCTCGAAGTGCCGGCGGGCGCGGTAGAGCGCGGCGAAGATGTTGGTGCGTGCCTGGAGGGCCTCGTAGAGCTCGCGCTTCACGGTCTCCATCGCGCGGTTGGTGGCGCCCGGCTCCAGCTCGTAGGGGCGGATGCGGTACGCGAGGGCGTTCACCACGTCGCCGCTCACGATGCCCTTGATGATCGCGATGAAGAACGGGGGGTTCATCTCGATGCCGACGTCGTCGCCCGACGCCTGCGAGAGGCCGCCCTGCTGCTGGAACAGCATCACGCGAAAGCCGTCGAAGCCCGCGTCGCGCAGGGCCTTGCGGTACTCGGTGACGTACATCCCGAAGCGGCACGGGCCGCACGCGCCCGCGGTGAGGAACACGTAGTTCTTGACCACGTCCTCGGCGGAGATCCCGTCGCGGTCGCGCAGGTCGATGAGGTACTTCACCAGCGAGCCGACGGTGAAGTAGGTCGGGTTGCACTGACCGCGGTTGCCGAACTCCTTGCCCGTCTGCAGACCGGCGTTGTCGGCCATGCCGATGGTCTGCACGTGGTAGCCGAGGCCCTTGAGGGCGCCCTCGACGAGGAAGTCCTGCGCCGCGGTGAGCCCCGCCATCAGGATGGTGATCTTGGCCTTCTCGGCCTTGCTCACGTGGGGGCGGAGCATGTTGTCGGTCCACTGCCGACGGCCTTCCTTGAGGCCCAGGCGCTCGCGCTCGGCCTCCTCCCAGGCGCGGAGCTCGGCCTCGACGTCCACCGTGTCGTCGCGTCGCGCGGGGGCGTCTCCCAACACCGGGAGGCGCACCTTGCCATTGGTCATGGGTTCCATCGTCATGGCGTCACCTCTTCACAGTTGAATGGGGATCATGGCCCCGTCAGCGGTCTTCTTCTTGATCGACACCATGCCGGGCGGGGGCTCGGGGCGCGCGGCGGGGGGCGGCACGTACGACGCCACCCTCGCCGCGAGGGCCTCGATCTCCTGCTCCAGCGCGGGGTCAGAGAGCGTGCGGGCCGCGAGCTGCTCGCGCTTGAGGCGCAGGAGCTCGAGGCGCTTCTGGTCGAGGGCCACGGCGAATTCCGTGCGCTTGCGGGCGTGGTCCTCGAGGCGCTCCTCGTGGAGCTTGAGCGAGTGCGCGTAGGTCTTCACGCGGATCTTGATCGACCCGCCGGGCTTGTTCGCGTCGATGTCGTGGAGCGCCGCGTAGGGCGTGCCCGCGGCGGTCACGATGCTGTCGACGATGCCGTAGGTGGGCGCGTCGTGGCCGCACTTGAACGACGAGAGATCGAGCAGGGCGACGTGGGGGTGGCGCGCGGCGAACTTCACCGCCCACACCTTCTGCGCGCTGTTGGCCGAGTAGTTCTCCGGCCACACGTCGTTGATGTCGAGCGGGTGAACCCCCTTCGCGACCTCTTCCTTGAAGTAGCGCGCGAGGTACTTCTCATCCCGCGGCAGCGAGCGCACCGAGAGGATGGGATACCCCAGCACCTGGAACTCCTCGGGGATGCCGTGGTTCAGCCCCGGGTCGGAGTGGTAGGGCCGGCCCACCATGAGGATCGCCGTGCGGTTCTCGTCCTCCACCGTGTCGAGGATGGCGCGGCCCTTGGACTGGAGGTCTTCGTCGAACTGCTTGAGGGCCTTCATGCCCTCGCGGTGGGCGTGGTCGCTCTCGTCCTCGGTGACGCCGAGGCGCGGGCCCCAGGTGTCGAACATGCGCCGCGCGGTGAGGTTCATCTCCGAGAAGGTCAGCGCGGGGTCGAGGTACTCGATGTCGCGCTGCTTGAAGAAGTCGACCTCCTTGGTGAACGCGGCCTTCATCACGTCGGGGGCGCCGGCCACGATGGGGCAGCTCGCGTTGTCCATCACCCCGTCGAGGAACGACGGCACGTGCGTGAGGATCGGATAGAAGATGTAGCTGAGCTTCTTCGCGGGCTCGTGGTGATGGAACAGCAGGTTGTGGATGTGCGCCTGCGTGACCTTCGAGGGGAAGCACGGGTCGACGGAGCCGTACTTGCCGCCCTCGACCCACATCTCCTCGGTGGTCTCATCGGAGAACACCACGTTCTGCTTCTGCATCCCGAGGGCTTCGAAGTAGGCGCGGAAGTAGGGCGCGGTGCTGTACATGTTGAGCACCCGCGGCATGCCGATGCGCACGCGCTTGAGGCGCTCCTGGGCGGCGGCGCTGGCGCGGCGAAAGCCCCGGGTGACCTCGACCTTCTTCACCGAGAAGATCCCGCGCTTCACCACGGTGTCCTTCACGGGCGAGCCCTCGGCGGGCATCGGGGTGCCCTTGTACCAGCTCGCGAAGGCGCGCTTGGCCTCGTAGTCCACGAGGTTGGGGAACTGCTTCGCGATCTTCTTGCGCTCGGCCACGAGCGAGAGCATGGCCTCTTCGCTCTCGACGGTGCCCTTCTCACACGAGAAGCCCGAGATGTACCGGGCGTTGGAGCCGTCGGGGCGCTTGGCGTCGATGAAGGTGCGCTTGCACTCGTTGGGGCAGAAGTGACAGGTGGTGCTGTCGTCGTTGCGGGTCTCGAACTCGAGGTTGATCGCCGCGTCGAGGCCGATGAACGAGCTCTGCCCCTTGCGCTTCACCACGCGCAGGGTCTCGAAGGCCGCCCCGAGGGCGCCGGCCTCCCCCGTGTGGGGGTGCACGAAGACCTCGGCGCCGGGCACGCGCTCTTTGATGTAGTCCACCTGGGCCTTCACGGCCGCGAGGTTGTACTGGGTGCCGCCCTGGAGCACGAAGCGCTTGCCCAGCGAGGCCATGCGGGGGATCTGCACCACGTACTGCCAGACGTTCTTCGGCAGCACCTGGGCGAGGCCCGCGAGGAGCTCTTCTTTGGAGAAGCCCTCCTTCTGGAAGTTCACCCGGTCGGTGTCGAGAAAGACCGCGCAGCCGTAGGAGAACTTCGGCGCGAGCTCGGCCTGAAACGCCGTGTCGGCGTAGTCGGTGACCTTCAGCCCGAACTGGTCGGCCATCGCCTGCAGCAGCATCCCGTTGCCCGCGGAGCACGAGTTCGAGAGCCGGAAGTTGGCGATGTCGCCGTTCTTCATGAACAGGACCTTGATGTCCTGCCCGCCGATGTCGCAGATGACGTCGACGTCGCCGAAGTAGCGCACGGCGCTCATCATGTGGGCGACGGTCTCGACGATGTTCACGTCGGCGCGCAGGGTCTCTTGCAAGACGTCCGCGGCGTAGCCCGTGGCGCCGAAGCCGAGCACCTCGATGGTGGCGCCGAGGTCGGTGACGTGCTGCTTGATCTGCTCGAGCAGCTCCTTGGTGTCTTGAATCGGATTGCCCTTGGAGAGCTGGTAGGCCTTGCAGACGATCTCGCCGTTCTCGTCCACGAGCACGGCCTTCGACGAGGTCGACCCGCCGTCGAGGCCGATGACCCCGCGCACCGTCTGCCCCGCGCGGAGGGGCATCGGGGTGAACTTCGGAATGCGGTAGAGCGAGCGAAAGCTGTCGATCTCGATGGCGTCGCGCGCGAGGGGGGGGCCCGCGGTCTCGCCGAGGCGGGCCTTGCGGCCGTTGGCCATGTAGTCAATGAGGCCCGCGGTGCCCTGGTAGAGGCCCACCGCGGCGGGCTCCTTCATGCCGTACACGCACGCGCCGAAGGCGGCGTAGTATTGAGAGTTCTCGGGCACGAAGACGAGCTCTTCGACGGGCACGTCCTTGGGGTAGTCGTAGGAGCGCTCGGCCCAGACCTCGGGGATGCGCTGGCGCCAGCACTCCTGCAAGAAGGGCAGGTAGGTGTTGGGGCCGCCGAGGAGAATGACCTTGTGGCGCAGGGTGTTTCCGCGCGTGAGCACGGAGAGGTTCTGCAGCACGATGGCGTCGGCGAGGGAGCAGAGGATCTCCTCGGAGGGGATCCCGCTCTTCACCAGGTTCACGATGTCGGTCTCGGCGAAGACCCCGCACTTGGCGGCGACGTGGTGCAGCTTGCTGTCATCGAAGTGAATCTTCGTGGCCTTCTCTGAAGGGAGGCCGACCTTGATCATGCACTTGTCGATGGTGGCGCCGGTGCCCGACGCGCACTTGTCGTTCATCGACGGGGTGGCGGTCTTGTCGCCGGTCTTCTCGTCGGTCTTGAAGATGATGATCTTCGCGTCTTGACCGCCGAGCTCGATGACCGAGCCCACGTCGGGGTGCAGGGTCTCCACCGCGAGGGTGACGGCGTTGACCTCCTGCACGAACTTTCCGCCGATGCCCGCGCACAGCGGCGACGCGCCGGAGCCCGTCAGGAACACCCGCCACTGCTCCCGCGGAGACAGCGGGAACGCGGCCTCGATGGCCTGCATCAGCTCCAGCACCTTCTCGGGCTGCCGGGTGTTGTGACGCTGGTAGTCGCTCCACAGAATCTCTCGGGTGGTCGGGTCCAACGCCACGGCCTTCACCGTCGTCGAACCCACGTCCATGCCCACCACTATCGGTTCCGTTCGCGTCGCGACCATCGGTCCTCCGGCTTGTCTGCCCACTGACTGACACGTCAGTCAGTAGGAGCGGAGGGGGTAGCACGGCGGGGGTAGACGGCGCAACGTGTGCGCGGTGACAGGGATTAGCGCGGGACGTTGATGATCCAGGCGTCGGTGCCCGAGCTGGGGCGGGCGGGGGTTCGCCCCTCGAAGGTGGCGGCGGTGGTGTGGTCCCCGGCGATGACGTAGCGGCCGTTGTTGGTGGCGATGGCGAGAGGGCGGTGGGTGCCGGCGGTGAGCGAGGCGACGCGGGTGGCGGAGACATCTCCCGCGGGGGTGAGCACGGCGAGGAAGCCCGCGGTGAGGCTCGGCGCGCTGACGCTGAGCGTGCCCGCGGTGAAGGTCGCGGCGTTGGTGGTCCCCACGACCCAGACGCTCCCGTCGGGGCGCACGGAGAGCGCGCGGGCGGTCTCGCCGGAGCCCGTCGGGGCGGTGGAGCCGAAGCGGGTGAGCCAGCGAAGCGCGCCCGTGGGCGAGAGCGCGACGGCGTAGGCGTCGTTGGCGCCGAAGGTGTAGCCGGTGGTGCCGAAGGTGACCGCGGTGCTCGCGGCCTGCCCGGTGAAGTACACGTTGCCCGCGGCGTCGAAGCCGATGCTCGAGAGCGACTCGGAGCTGCTCGACGAGGCGCGGAACTGCCAGCGCGTGGCGAGGTCGAGGCCCACGCGCACGACGAGGCCGTCGTTGGAGCCCGCGTTGCCGATGGAGCCGAGGCCCACGTCGAGGTCGGGGCTGAGGTAGTGCAGCGCCACCGCGGCGCCGTCGGGGCGGGCGGTGACGCCATCGAAGAAGGTGCCCGCGGTGCCGCCGTAGCGGCGGAGGCCCTGCGGCGCGCCGTCGGCCGCGGTGAGTCGCATGAGGAACACGTCGCCCGTGGAGGTCGCGGTGACCGTCTGCGTGCCCGCGGTGAAGGTGCCCGAGAAGTTCCCGCCGGCCCAGAGGCTCCCGGCGTCGTCGACGGCGAGGCCGAGGCACTGGTCCTGGAGGGTGCCACCGAAGCCCCGGGCCCAACGCAGCGTCCCCGAGGGGGACCAGCTCGCCACCCAGGTCTGCGTGAAGGTGTCGGGGGGCGTGATGGTGGTGCTGCCGAGGGTGACCGGGGAGGTGACCGCGCCGCACGCGTAGACGTTCCCCGCGGCGTCGAAGACCACGGCGTTGCCCGGGTCGTTGCCCGTGCCGCCGATGCGCTGCTGCCAACGCAGCGAGCCGTCGGGCGCGAACACGCTGACGAGCGCGTCGAGGCTCCCCGCGCTGCTCACCGTCGCCCCGGCGACCTGCACGTTGCCCATGAAGACCGACATCGTGGCGACGTTGTTCGCGGCGTCCACCGCGACCGCGCGCACGGCGTCGTCGCTGGTTGATCCCCACGCCTGGTCCCATCCCGTCGAGACGCCGCCGGTGCACGTGCCGTTGGCGCAGGTCTGCCCGGAGAGGCACGCGCGCCCGCAGCTCCCGCAGTTCGTCGCGTTCTCGCGGGTGCTGGTCTCGCACCCGTTGCCCGCGTTGCCGTCGCAGTCGGCGAAGCCCGGGCTGCACGTGAACGCGCACACGCCACCGTTGCAGCTCGCCGTGCCGTTGCTCCCGCCCGGACACTCGGTGTCGACAAAGTTCGTGCCCTGGGCGTCGCACACCCGCCGCCGCGTGGCGCTGGCGCAGGTCGCGGCGCTCGGCTCGCACACCTGGGCCACGCAGCTCCCGACGCTGCACCGCTGCCCCGCGGCGCAGCGGGTGTTGGTCTCTTGCGAGCCCACGGCGTCGCACACCGCGCGGGTGAACCCGTCGGCGCAGCGGGCCGCGTTGGGCACGCACGCCTGGGCCACGCACACCCCGCCCGTCGCGCAGCGCTGCCCGCTGGCGCAGCGGGTGGCGGTCTCCATCGCACCGTCGCTGTCGCACACGCTGCGGGTGACCCCGTCGGTGCACCGCGCGGCCCCGGGGACGCACACCTGCGCCACGCACAGCCCCGCGGCGCAGCGCTGCCCGCTGGCGCAGCGCGAGGCGGTCTCCATGCTCCCCTCGGCGTTGCAGGTCGCGCGGGTGACCCCGTCGGAGCAGCGCGTGGTGTTCGGGGTGCACGCGTTCATCAGGCACTGGCCCTCGACGCAGCGCTGGTTGCTCGCGCAGTCGGCGTCGATGGCGGTGGACCCGCGGTTGTCGCAGATGCGCGCGCGGGCGCCCGACACGCACTGCCGCGCGTTGGGCACGCACCGCTGCGCCACGCACTGACCGCTGGCGTCGTCGCAGAACTGCCCCGAGGCGCACTCGCCGTCGCGCGCGCACCGGCCGCCCGCGTCGCTCGGAGGCGTCACAACATCTTGCGCGACAAGGACATCGGTGACGCTCACGACGTCGGTCCCGGTGGGTACGTCGGGGGCCACGGGCACGTCGGGGGCCACGGGCACGTCGGAGGTCACGGGCACGTCGACCGCGCCGCCCGTGTCGACAGGCGCCTTGGGGATGTCCGCGGCCGCGTCGAAGGGGGTGAACCCGCTGCCGCTGACGGGGGTGCCACAGGCCGCGAGGGAGGCGCCGAGAAGCAAGAGGTGCGCGCGAGAGCTCATGGGGGAGAGCGGTTAGCAGATCACGCGCGCTCGCGCGACATCTGCACCGGCCGTCGGCAAGCTCTGCGCGCCCGCATCCCCGCGGTCGCCCGCGCGGTGGACTATCTTCGCGCCATGAGTTGCGACGATGACCTTCGGCCCACGCGTCGGACCGTGCTGCTCGCGAGCGCCGCGGCCGTGGGGTGCGCGATGGAGCCGTCGATGACGGTCACTGATCGCCCCGCACCGTCCGACGAGCGGGACGCGACGGCAGACGCCATCACGGAGCGCGACGCGGGGACGGACGCGGGGATGGACGCGGGCGCGCCGCGGGATGCCCCCGCCGACCGTTCGCCCCCGAACGATGTGCCGCGGGATGTGATCCGTGGGGACCGCGGACCGCCGTGCGGGATCGAATTTCCCTTCGTGGCCTCGCTGCCCGTGGATGAGATCCCCAACCCCGGCGCGGCGGTGGACTACGACCTCTACGTGGTCCTCGCGCGGGACGACCGCGGGCTCTACGCGTACACCGCAGTGTGCACGCACCAGCGGTGCATCGTGGTGGTCGACAACGAGGGCACGCGCTGCCCCTGCCATGATTCAACCTTTGATCCCGACGGCGCGGTCACCCAGGGGCCCGCGACGCGCGCGCTGCCGAACCACCCCGTGCGGATCTGCGAGGGCCGGGCCTTCGTCGACCGCACGCACGTGGTCTCTGCGGGCACGCGGGTGGCGGTGTAGGGCATCACTCGTCGCGGTGCCGCGGGTGCCCGGTGCCCACGCGCTCGGTGGCGTCGTGCTGGTCCCCCGTGCGCAGCGCGGCGCGGCCGAAGCGGTCGTGGATCTTGTCCCACGCGGCGTTGAGGCGCTCGCGCTTGCGGCCATCGGGGTCGAAGAGCCGGGGCTGCTCTGCGTGGGGGCGGAGGTCGGTGGTGCTGACGCCGGTGAGGCGCAGGGGGCCCGGGAGGGGAGATTTTCGCAGCAACGCGCGAGCGCACTGAAAGAGCGCGTGGGCGTCGTCGGTGGGCGCGGGGAGCACCGCGCGGCGGGTGAACAGGGCGAACTCGTCGGTCTTGAGCTTCAGCACCACGGCGCCCGCGTCGAGGCCCGCGCGTCGCAGCCGTCGGGCCACGCGTTGGGCCTGTCCGTGAATGTGCGCGTCGAGGTCGTCGAGCTCGGTGAGGTCGTCGCCGAAGGTGTCTTCGGCCCCGACGCTCTTCGCATGACGGTCGGGCACCACCTCGCGGGGATCGATGCCCTGCGCGAGGCCGTGCAGCCGCGCGGCGTGGTCACCCAGGACCGCGGTGAGGGAGTCCCGGTCGCGGTCGGCGATGTCGCCGATGTGCCAGAGCCCCAACGCGTTGAGCCTCGCCTCGGTGCGCGGGCCGACGCCCCAGAGACGTCCCACGGGCAGCCCCGCGAGA
>JBILLI010000263.1:0-9465 GCA_044376155.1 Polyangiales bacterium | reverse complement strand
CGGGCAACGCGCGCTGCGTCGCGAAGAGCGGCAGCGCCTCCCAGCGGTCGACGAAGGCCGCGAGGCCCTCGCGCAGCAGATCGTCGGCGAGGCGCGCGTCGTCGCGTCGCCGTGACGCGCGTTCGTCCTCGGTGCGCAGCCCGGGGGTGCCCCCGACGAGCACGGCCGCCCGTACCCGCGCAGGGTGCCGCAGGGCCAGACACAGCGCGAGGCGCGCCCCGAGGGAGTACCCCACCAGCGTCGCGCCCTCGGCGGGCAGGAGCTCGCGCGCGACGTGGTCGACGACCGCGGTGAAGTCCGTGTCGGGCGGGCACCACGGCGTCGGGCCGTGACCCGGCACCCACGGCGCGACCACCTCACCCGGCACGCCCGCCCACATCGCGGGCGCGCCGAGAAAGCCGTGAAAGGCGAGGGTCACCATCGCGCGTCGAGCTCGGCGCAGACATCACGGGTCACCGCCGCGCGCCGTCGGGTGGCGTCGTCACCCGGGACCACCGCCTCGACGAGCGTCGCCCCCGCGTGCGCCAACGCCTCGCGCAGCGCCTCGCGGTATTCCGCGCGGGACTCGACGCGGCGGTAGCGCACCCCGAACATCGCCGCCGCGCCCTCGAAATGCACCCCCTGGGCGGTGATGAAGTGCGTCTGAAACGCTTGCGCCAGAGGGCCTTCGGCGCCCTGTCGGCCCAGCGGGAGCTGCGCGAAGATGCGCCCGCCGTCGTTCTGCACCGCGACGATCACCAGCGGCGCGGTGGCATGTCGGGCGGCGTTGAGCCCGCCGAGGTCGTGCAGCAGGGTGATGTCGCCGAGCAGCACCGCGACGCGTCGGGCGGGATCACTCACCGCGCGCAGACCCGCCGCGCCCGCCACGGTGCCGTCGATGCCGCTGGCGCCGCGCTGGTGGACCACCCGCAGGGCCGCGGCGCGGTGCGCGAACACGTCGAGGTCCCGCACGGGCATGCTGTTGCCCGCGACCAGCACATCACCGTCGTCGAGCGCGTCGACGAGGTCACCCGCGACGTTGAGCTCGTGCAGCGCGTCGTCGTCGCGCTCGCGCCGCGCCCGCGCGAGGGCCAGCGAGGAGGCGTGCGCGAAGCCGTCGATCCAGGGTCCCGGCGCGCGCTGCGGGAGCCGCGCGAGCACGGCCGTCAGCAGCGCGTCGTCGGCGAAGACCCGGTGGGTGGCGTCGCCCTGCGGGTCGGGCCAGCCGTGCGGGGCGATGACCCAGCGCTCGGCGTCGGCGTGCTCGGCGCACCAGCTCGCGTACGACGCCGCGGTGGGGGGCAGACCGAGTTCAACGAAGAGCGTGGGCGCGTGCGCGACGCGGAAGCGTCGGCTGCGCAGCGCGAGGTCCAGCGCGTCGGGGGGCGCGTCGGGGGCGAAGCGCACGCCGCTCGTGGCCTCGGCGAGCAACGGATACCCCGCCCTCTCCGCGAGCGCCCTTGCGTGATGGAAGACCGCGCCGTCGCTCGGCCCGCAGCTCACCACGCCGCGGGGGTGGCGCGCGATGGCCTCGGCGAGGGCCTCCGCGGCGCCCTCGGGCACCGACCGGGATGGCGCGTAGACCCTTGCGGCACACAGGGATTGCACGAGCGGCGCCCACGCCTCGAGGCCCTCCACGGCCACGGGCTCCAGGGGCTTGCGAAAGCGCGCGTTGACGTGCACCGGGCCGGGCGTGGGCCAGCGCGCGGCGTGGGCGCTCTGCGCGGCGATGCGCACCACGGCCCGCAGCGCGCCGGGGTCGGGCAGGCCGAGCTCCGCGCGGTGGCGCACGTAGCGACCGAAGAGGTCCGTCTGGTCGATGGTCTGCGGGGCGGCGCAGTCGTAGGCCTCCCACGGGCGGTCGGCGGTGATGAGCAGCAGGGGGTGGTGCGCTTGCGCGGCCTCGATGACCGCCGGGAGCCAGTGCGCGCCCGCGGTGCCTGAGGTGCAGAGCAGCGCGGCGGGGGCGCCGGTCGCGCGGGAGATGCCCAGCGCGAAGAAGGCCGCGACGCGCTCGTCGACGTGGGTGTGCGTGCGCAGCCCCGGGGTCTGCGCGGCGGCGAGGCACAGCGGGGTGCTGCGCGAGCCCGGCGAGATCACCAGGTCGCGCACGCCCGACTGCACCAGCGCGCGGAGAAAGAGCGCCGCCCAGGCCGAGTGGAGGTTCGTGCTCACGCGCCCAACGCCTCGCGCATCATGGCCATCTTCACCGCGGTCTCTTCCCACTCCCGCGCGGGGTCCGAGCCGGGCACGAGGCCCGCGCCGGCGTAGGTCCAGGCGTGTTCGCCGCGCAACACCGCCGCGCGCAGGGCCACCACGAGGCGACCGTCGCCCTGCGCGTCGCACCACCCCAGGGCGCCCGCGTACCAGCCCCGGGGGGCGTCTTCGTGCGAGAGGATCCAGCGCACCGCGGGGTCGACCGGCATGCCCGCGACCGCGGGGGTCGGGTGCAGCGCGGCGGCGAGGGTGAGGGCGTCGGGCGCGTCGTCGCGCAGCGTGGCCGTGATGGGCGTGCAGAGGTGGTGCAGCGCGCGCAGGGAGCGCACCTCGGGGGTCGATGGCGCGTCGAGGTGAGTGCACCACGGGGCCAGCGTGCGGAGGATCATCTCGGCCACCAGCGCGTGCTCGCGGAGATCTTTCTCGCTGCGGCGCAGGGCGTTGCGATCGCGATCGTCGTGGGCGGGGTCGCGCGCGAAGGAGCCCGCGAGGGCCTCGGTGCGGAGCTGCTCCCCGCGGCGGGTGAGCAGGGTCTCGGGGGTGAGCCCGAGAAAACTCGTGCCCTCGTGGCGAAGCGCGAAGCGTGCGCTCCCCGGGGCGTGCAGGGGCGCGAGGCCGCGCACGAGGTCCCCGAGGCGCCAGCCGTCGTCGCGCCGCAGGGACTCTCGCCGCGCGCCCACGAGCTTCGCGACGCGCCCCGCGCGCATCTCGTCGAGGGCGTCGTTCACCAGGGCGGACCACCGCGCGCGTCGCTCGGGCGCGTCGTCGTGGAGGGTGCGCGCAGGGTGGTGGAGGAGGGGGACCGCGTGGGGGAGCGGCGGCGGAGACGCGCCCTCGGGGAGCCACCACCGCGCGACGGCGCCGTCGGCGGTGCGCGAGAGGGTCAAGCGCGGGAGCACCCAGAGGGCGTCGTGCGAGGCGCCCCACGCAGGGTCGCGGGCGTGCCGGGGATCGGCCGCGAAGGGCGCGACGACGAAGGCCCGGGGAGGCGTCGGGGCGGAGAGATCTCCCCACGCCTCACGGACGCACCGGGCGAGGGTGGGCAGGTCGGGCGCGCGGAGCTGTCGCGCGGCGCCGTGCCACGCGGTGACGCCGTGGTCGTCGGCGAAGAAGCCCGCGGGCTCGTCACCCGGGAGCTCGAGGAGGTCTTCGGGCGCGAGGCCCGGCGCCTCGACGGTGTGCAGGACCAACGGGGGGTGGTTCACGCGGCGGCGCATTCCGTGGACCCTTGGGCGCGCGCGGTCAAGGCCTTCGCGGGCGGCCCGAAGCCCTCGGGCGGCGTATAGTCCTCGCTGCATGGCCCTGGACACCAGCGCGGCGCTCCCGGTTGAGCGCCCCCCCGCGGGGTGGCGACGGGTGGTGCGGGCGCTGTGGCTCCCCTCGGAGTGCCGCGCGGTGGCGTCGCACATGCGCGAGCTCACCTGGCAGCGCTGGGCCTGGGTCGTGGGCTTCGCCTTCGACATCCCTGCGCTGATCTGGGTGTTCCCCGAGGCGTCGTGGCGCTGGGTGATCGGGCTGCGGGTGATCGGCGCGCCGCTCCAGCCCCTGGTGGTGCGCGTGGCGCAGCGCCCCGGGGTGAGCGACGAGGCGGTGATGGCGCTCTCGTTCGTCTACACCCAGGTGGTGGTGCTGCTCATGGCGCTGCAGGGCCTCGCCCTCGGGGGCGTCGAGAGCCCCTGGGCGTTGGGCACCCTGGGCTTCACCTTCGCGGGCTCGCTGGTGGCCGACCTCCGCCCCTCGCGGGTGAGCCACGCCGTGGCCTCGTGGTTCGTCGTGTGGGTCGGGGTGCTGCTCGTCGGCAGCCTGTGGTTCCCCGCGGTCGCGGCGCAGCTCCGCACGCTGCGCTCGCCGCTGTGGTTCATCGGGCACTGGGCGCTCATCGCCGCCGTGGCGGCCGCGGCGGTGCACTTCGGTCGTCGGATCTCCTTGCTGCGCAGGGAGCTGCGCGTGGCGCGGCAGCTCGCGCGGTACCGCCTGCAGGCGCGCATCGGCGTCGGTGGGATGAACGAGGTGTGGCTCGCGTGGGACGACCGCGGGCGGCGCAACGTGGCGCTGAAGATCCTGCACCGCGACCCTTCGACCGACGCGGTGCGGCGGTTTCAGCGCGAGGCCGACGCGCTGCGCGCGCTGAACAGCGAGCACACCGTGCGGGTCTTCGACGTCGGCGCGAGCGACGACGGGGTGATGTTCATCGCCATGGAGCACCTCGACGGGTGTGACCTCGACCGGCTCGTGAGCGAGCGCGGCGCGCTGCACCCGGGTCGCGCGGTCTCGCTGCTGCGCCAGGCCTGCGCGTCGCTCGCCGAGGCCCACGCGCGGGGCATCGTGCACCGCGACGTGAAGCCCTCGAACCTCTTTCTGAAGCGCCACCCCCGGGGCGGCGACCAGCTCAAGGTGTTGGACTTCGGCATCGCGCGCCGCCTCGACGACGAGACCCGGCTCACCCTCGACGGCGACGCCGTGGGCACGCCGCACTTCATGGCGCCCGAGACCTTCCTCGGCGCCGAGGCCGACCCGCAGGTGGACGTCTACGGGCTCGGCGCGACGCTGTACTTCCTGCTCACCGCGCGGCGGCCGCATGAGGGGCGGAGCGGTCCGGCGTTGGCCGCGGCGGTGACCCACGGGGAGGTGGCGCCGCCGTCGTCGCACGCGCTCCACGAGGTCCCCGCGGCGCTCGACGCGGTGGTGCTCCGGGCGCTGAACCGCGACCGCGCGGCGCGCTACGCCACGGTGACCGCGCTGGATGAAGACCTCGCCAACGTGCAGGGCGCCCTGCTCGATCAGCTCCTCGACGAGGGGATCTTCGAGCTCCCCAGCGCGCCCGTTGCCCACCCCGGGACCCCGACCCGCACCGCGCGCCGCGACCCCACCTGACCGCTCAGTTCGCCGGGCCCTTCGGCGGGCGCGCGCCGAAGAGCGCGTCCCACCCTTCGCGGTAGGCCCCGGAGCTCACCCGCGCAGGGCCCTTGTGCGGCAACGCGTTCGGTGCGGTCTCGGGCACCTTCACGTGCACCTTCACGTCGCACACCCGCGGCGCGTCGGCGCGCGGCGTGAGCGAGACGACCTCACCCGAGATGGGGCGTCCCTCCTTCAGCGGGCGCACCTCGCCGACCTCCAGCCGCCCCTCGCGGGCGCGGATCACCCGCTGCCCCTCACCGTCTTCGGTGGGGGAGTGCAGCAGCACCACGTCGTCGGGCGCGGGCGCGGGCGCGTCGTCGGGGTCACTCATGCGCGTACCCCTCGGGATAGCACGCTCAGGGGCTCGTCGGCGCCTCCAGCCACGCCGCCCAGCGCGCGCTGCTCAGGGGCTCGCGGCGGGTGATGGGCTCCATCGTGGTCTGCGCCACGCGCTCGCCCGTGGCGGGGTCGAGCACCACGTAGTTCGCGATGCGGGTGACCCCGTGTCGTCGCAGCAGCGCCGGGTGGCGGTCGAAGGCGCCGACGTTCACCCGCACGCGCACGTAGCGCCGCGCGAGGGTCTCCCGGGCCGGGGAGGTCCCTTCGAGGCGGGTCATCTCGCGGCAGTCGTCGCACCAGGGGGCGACGAACTCCAGCAGCACCCGACGCCCCCCGGCGCGGGCCTGCGCGCGGGCCTCGGTGATTTCCTGGTCGAGCTCGGCGTCGGTGCGCAGCGCCCACGGGTCGGCGGCGGGCGCGGGGGAGCGCCGGGCGCAGCCCGCCAGGGCGAGGATCAGCAGGAGCCGACGCATGGCGATGCCGCCACCTTGCCACGGCGCGCGGGGAGGTTGGTGGTAACTTTCGCGCGCATGACTGTGGCCCTCGCCAACACCACCTGCCCGCGCTGCGCGGCGTCGATCCCGCCGGGCACCCTGGTCTGCGGCTACTGCAACGCGACCCTCGCGAGCCTCTCGGACCTCGGCCCCGCGGCCCGCGCCCTCGACGCGCGCTTCGACACCCTGGCCGCCGCGTCGTCACAACTCCTTGCGGCGCAGACGCTCCCGGCGGTGAGCGCGGCGACGCTGCACGTCGCCCTCGGGGCGGCGTCGTCGAACGCGATGCGCCTGCGCGACCTGCTCGAGGCGCAGGCCCGGGTGATCCCCGCGCCCACGAGCCCGCAGGACGTGGCCGTGTGGCTGAACCGCGCGCCCTCCCTCGCGTGGCTCTCGTACACCGCGCTGGGCTACACCCGCAGCGTGCCCGCCGCGCCGCTGCCCGACGTGCTCGCGGGGGTGATGCGCGAGCGGGCGGCGTGGGAGTCGCGCGACAAGGGCCTCGTGACGGTGTTCGCGCAGCGCGAGGTCGCCGCGCGCAAGGCCACGCCGACGCTGTGGAACGGCCTCGCGCGCTTCGCCCGGGCGAACCCCCTGCTCGCCCTCGCGCTGGTCATGCTGTGCGGGTGGACGCTGGTGCGCTGGCTCACCCCGGCGCCCTCGCGCGCGTCGCGGCGACGACGACGGGCCGAAGTGCAGCGGGTGGTGCCGAGTACGACCTGGGCGGCGACCTCGCGCGGCGTGCGTCGAGACGTCACGGAGGGCTGAGGGCGATGTCGTTCGCTGATCCCATCACGCCCGACTCGCGCGACGACGTCGGCGCTCGCGCGCGGGGGTGGCTGCTCACGACGCTCAAGCAGATGACCCTGCGCGTGCGTCCGACGGGGCCACGCAACGGCCGCGAGGCGTTTCAGCTCCGCTTCCTCGTGGGCGCGTCGCTGCTGGGGATCGTCGTGGGGGGGCTCTCTCTCCCCGCCACCCTGTACACGGGCCAGCGCCTCACGACGGGGCTGATCACAAGCTTCATCGCGCTGCTCGTGGGGCAGCTCGTGACCCTCCGCCTCGGCGCCGCGGTGGAGCGCGTGGCGTGGGCGGTGCTCACCACGGTGTGGCTCTTTCTCGTCGCGGTCTCGCTCACGACGCGCACGCTGGAGCCCGCGCAGCTCGCCTGGCAATTGCTGATCCCGCTGGCGGCGAGGGCCCTCGACGCGCCGCGGCCCGATGACGCCGCGGTGCGCTCGTCGTCGGTGATGTGGGTCTCGACCACCCTGGCGATCCTCGGGGCGGCCTTCGTGGTGGCCGCGCATCAGCTCGGGCTCACGGCCTCGCAGCCGCCGCCCGTGGCGCAGCCCGCGTGGGTCGCGCTGCTCGACTTCGCGCTGCTGGCCGTGAGCGCGGTGGGCCTGGTGCTCCTGCACGACCACTCGGTGCACGAGACCGCCGCGGAGCTGCAGCGCCTGCGGGCGATGCTCTCGATCTGCGCGTGGTGCAAGGAGATCCGCCACGAGGGCGAGTG
Source organism: Polyangiales bacterium (assembly GCA_044376155.1). GTDB lineage: Bacteria > Myxococcota_A > Polyangia > Polyangiales > JAWKRB01. Next base: position 2,022 of record JBILLI010000263.1, on the reverse strand, counting down.
GATCTCGCTGGAGAGGTACGTCCAGCGGCGCACGCGCAGCGGGCTCAGCCACGGGATCTGCCCGCGGTGCACCGACGAGCATTTCCCGGAGGGTGACGTCGGGGCGTAGGGGACGGCGTGTCCGGTCGTGCCCGGTCCTGCCCTGGGCGGGGCAGGCGCCGCGCCGCACGGTGTGAGGTATGGACACCACCCGATTCACCGTCGCGGATTTTCTCGACCCCGTGCTGTGCCGCGGGCTCATCGCCGAGACCGAGTCCCTGGGCTACACCGACGCGCCCATCACCACCCCGTGGGGCTTCGAGCGCATCCCCGAGGTGCGCAACAACACCCGGGTGATGCTCGACGACCCCGCCCGCGCGGCCTCGCTCTGGGAGAAGCTCTCGCCCCTGCTCAACGACCCCGCGACCTTCGGGGGGTGGCGCCCGCTCGGGCTCAACGAGCGACTGCGGTTCTACCGCTACACCCCCGGGCAGCAATTTCTCTGGCACCTCGACGGCGCCTTCCAGCGCGGCCCCCGCGAGCGCTCGCGCTGGACCTTCATGGTCTACCTCAACGACGACTTCGAGGGCGGGGGCACGGACTTCGAAGACGGCGTGACCGTGCGTCCCGTGACCGGCGCGGCGCTGGTCTTCGCCCACGGCCTGCGCCATCAGGGCGCCGAGGTCACCCGCGGCACGAAGTACGTGCTGCGCAGCGACGTGATGTTCGTGCGGTAGCGGGCGCGCTCAGAGCGGGACGTACTGCGAGCACGCGCCCGACGGACCCGTGCGCGACGCGGCGATGCTCCGGTCGTTCACCCAGCCGATGTTGGTGCACTGGTACCAGAGGTTGTCGAAGCGGCTCTGCACACACGCCGGGCCGGTCATCTCGCGGTTGTAGGTCATGCTGAAGCACCGCGCGACGGGCATGGACGATGAGGTGTTGGCCTGGTGATCCCCGCGGGCGATGTACGGGTTGCACGCCCCGCCAGGGCCTCTGCGCGACGAGGGGATGTTGTCGTCGCGGCGCCAGCTCCCGCTGACGCACTGGTACCAGACGTTGTCGAGGCGGCTCTGCAGGCAGGTGAGCGCCTCGACCTCGCGTCCGAGCGTGCCGCTGTAACACCGCGTGGGGTTCGTCGCCGGGGGCGGCGCGGTGCTGTCCGCCGGGCCGCCGCAGCCCAGGCGCGTCGACGACGCCACCCGCTCCGCCACCACCGGCACGCGGTCGGACCACCCGATGGCCCGCCGCCCGTACAGCTCCCGCGTGGCCGCGGGCGAGGCGTCGATGATGGGCCGACCCGCCGCGCGCTCGACGCAGATGTTGGGCCCCACGTCGGCCACCTGGGTCACGCACCACCGCCCGTTGCGGGGGTTGGTGAGCTTCACCTTGGCGCCGCAGCCGAAGCGCCACGAGTCGGCGATGTAGAGCCAGGTCCCGTCGGCGTATGACCCGCAGGCCATGGTCTGGTTGTCGGGCCCCTCGCCGAAGGTGGTGACGTAGTACACGTTGTCGGGCGGGATGTTGCGCCCCGCGATCTCGCCCCGCTGGGGACAGTAGTGACCGCCCACCGTGAGGTCCGACACCACCTGCGCGGAGGCGCCGTAATCCTCGTCGGCCTCGGCGCCGCAGCCCAGCATCGTCAGGAGCACCCATCCGCCGAGCCCTGCACGCCACGCCCTCTGCTCACGCATGGTCAGGGAGCATACACACCCGGTGCCACCGCGAAACAGCGGGAAACAGCGCGTGCGCGGGTGGTCAGCGCGGTGACCGTGGGAGATTCAGTCTGGATCTCGTTCGCACGTGGCCCCCTCCGCGCTGCCGCGCGCCCTCCCCCGCGTTGCGGGCATCGCGCGGGAGACATCTCCGAAACACGCTTGTTCTCCTGTGGAAATCGCGGTTCGTGGCCCCCTTCCCCGGCCCTTCCCCCGAGGCGGGTTCACCTCGGGACACATCTCAGGAACTGTCATGTTTTCCCGATGACTTCGCGAAATTGAAGATGGCCTCGAAGCGCTGCAACTCGCGCCAGCCGCGCCAGATGAC
>JBILLI010000262.1:0-9471 GCA_044376155.1 Polyangiales bacterium | reverse complement strand
CCGTACGCACGAATGCGCTCGGCCCCGAGGCCCGTGATGCCCACGAGGTCCTCGGGGCGAGACGGCCGCCGCGCGGCGACCTCTTCGAGGGTGCGGTCGAAGGCCACCACGTACGCGGGGTATCCCAACCTCCGGGCGGTGTCGGCGCGCCAGGCCCGGAGGCGCTCGAACAACGCGCCGTCGAAGCTCACCGAGGGCTTCGCGCGCTGTCCCCGGGAGCCTCCCGCGGGACGCGCGGTCGGACGCGGCGGGAGCCGAAAGCGCAGGGGTTCGTCGGTGCGCATGGCCTTGCCCCCCGCGGCGGTAAGCAGGGGCACCGGGTGATCCGTCGGGGTGAGGTCGACCCAGCCCGCGGCGATGAGCCCGCGGAGCACCGCGACGACCCAGTCTTGCGGAACGTCCTTGAGCAGCCCGAAGGTCGAGAGCCGGGTGAACCCGAAGCGCTCGGTGCGCTGGGTCGACACCCCGCGGAGCATCTCCGCGATGGCCTGCGTGCCCGCCCGCCCGTTCGCCCGGGCGACGGCCGCCAAAGCCTTGCGGGCGACCAGCGTGGCCTCGGCGCGATGCGCCTCGTCGTCGGCGACCTCGTCGATCCCCGCGCAGACGTCGCAGTGCCCGCACCCGCCGAGGATCTCCTGCTCGTCGCCGAAGTACCGCAGGATGAAGTCGTGTCGGCAGGTGCCCGCGTCGAGGTACCGCAGCAGCTCGCGAAACTGCCGCCAGGCGCGGGCCGCCACGGCGGGATCGACCTCTTCGCCGTCGACCCCGATCTGCACCAGCCGTCGACGCAGCGCGATGTCGGCGCCCGAGACCAGCAGGAGGCCGTGCGCCTCGCGGCCATCACGCCCCGCGCGCCCGACCTCCTGGTAGTACGCCTCGATGCTCGTGGGCGGCTGGTGGTGCACCACCGTGCGAATGTCGGCGCGGTCGATGCCCATCCCGAACGCGTTCGTCGCCACGACGACGTCGACCTCGCGTCGTGAGAAGCGGGTCGAGAGGTCGGTGCGCGTCTCGGCGTCGAGACCGGCGTGGTAGGGCAGCGCGTTCCACCCGCGACGGCGGAGGTCTTCGGCCACCTGCTCGACCTGCTTGCGCGTGGCGGCGTACACGATGCCGGCGCCCGACGGGCGCTTCGGATCGCCGAGCACGCGCTGGAGCTCAGCCCGCACGCGCTCCCTCGCCGCCGCGGGGCCGTCAATGGCCTCGGCCGCGAGGTGCAGGTTGGGCCGCGCGAAGCCCCGCAGGACCACGCGCACCTCGCCCTCGTCGAAGCCCAGTCGCTGCAGGATCTCTCGCCGCACGTCGGGGGTCGCGGTGGCGGTGCACGCGATGACCCGCGGCGGGTTCAGCCGCTGAATGAGCTCGCCGATGCGGAGGTAGTCCGGGCGAAAGTCGTGCCCCCACATCGAGATGCAGTGCGCCTCGTCGACCGCGAGGAGCCCGATGCGCGAGGCCGCGCAGGTCTCGAGAAAGCCTTCGTACTGCAGTCGTTCGGGCGCGACGTAGACCAGCTTGTACCGTCCGCGGCGCATCCAGCGCTCGCGCTCGCGACGCAGCTCGGGGTCGAGGGTCGCCGCGAGGTACGTCGCCTCGACGCCGCGCGCCGTGAGCGAGTGGACCTGATCCTCCATGAGCGCGACCAACGGAGAGATCACCAGGGTGGTGCCCGCGAGCTCCGTCGCGGGGAACTGGTAGGTGAGGCTCTTGCCGCCGCCGGTGGGCGCGACCACCAGCGCGCGCCCCGGCTCGCCGAGCACCGCGTCGATGGCCTCGCGTTGCCACGGTCGAAACGCAGGGAGGCCGAAGCGCTCCTGGAGGTGACGCGTCAGCGCATCTTCGTGGGGGTGGTTGAGCTCCGGGGGATCCGCGGTCACGGCGGCACCATAGCATCGGGTCGTGAGGCCCTCTCGACCCGAGCGCACGGGCGCGCAGGGCGCCGCGCTCACGCGGCGGAGCGGGTGGTGACGCTCTGCGCGACGGCGACGCGGGTCACCGCATCAAGGCGCGAGAGACGATCCTGGGTCAGCGCGATGCTGATGGCCACGGCGTGCGCGGCGGGCTCGCGACGCGGCGTCACATTCAGCGCACGGACCTGCGCCACCAGCGCGAGGGCCGTGGCGTAGAGCCGGTCGCGGGCGTCACTCCGAACCGCCGCGGTGGTCACCCAGTGGCGGCTGCCGTCGCGGGGGTCTTCGATCCACATGTCCATGCGGGCCACGCGGCGGTCACGCACCCGCGACCAGGTGAAGAGAAAGCCCGCCGCCCGAAAGAAACGCTCGCCGTTCATGCTCCATGCTCCTTGCGGCGCGCAGCAGGCGCCGCCGAACGGATGAACACCACGGATCAGACGCGCAGTACAACTTTCGAGCGTTCATTTGTTCAGCGCCTCGGACGTATTCTGTCCCGGGCCCGCGATCCCACTGGCGTGCCGCGTCGGGGTACGCTTAGCGGCCTCACGGAGACCCACGGCGCCCCATGGACGACTTTCTCACCCGCTTCGATCACCTCGATCACTACGAGCTCCTCGGTGTCACCCGTGACGTCGACCCCGTCACGCTCCAGCACGCGTGGAGCGCCCGCGCGCGGCGCTACGACCCCACCTTCGCGCCGCCGATGGAGCGCGCCGTGTTCGAGCGCGCCGCCCGGGCCATCGAGGGCGCGTTCGCCGTGCTCTCCGATCCCCTCAAGCGCCAGCGCTACGACCAGTCTCGCGCAGGTGGGCGACCGCCCTCGCCGAGCTCGCTCTCCGACTTCACCTGGACCGCCGCGGCCCCCTCGCAGCCCGCCGCACCGCCGGTCGCGCGCGTCTCCAGCTCCGAGCTCCGCGGCGTGTCGGCCGATCCCCGCCACGAGGCCATGAGCGCTGCGATGGGGAGGGTCCTCGCCGAGGTCGAGCGCATTGCCGCGGCGGTGCACCTCCTCGTCGCGCAGGCCGTCGAGCCCGGCGCGGTGAAGGTTGAGACCCTCGTCGCGGCTGCAGAGTCGCTCTCCCAGACCCGCGCCACCCTCGCGGCGATGCAGGCCGAGCGCGAGGAGGAGGCCGGGCGCCTCGCACAGGCCGCGACCCTATGGCAGCGAGTCGCGCGACAACGCCCGGGCGACCCGGCGCCGCTGATGCGTGCGAGCGATGCGCTGCGCAAAGGCCCCGCCGACCTCGAAGGCGCCGAGGCCATGGCGAATCGCGCCCTTGACATCGACCCCGACCATGCCGGGGCCCACGCGGCCATCGCGGTGATCCACGCCCTGCGCTCCCGCCGTGCGGGAACGCAGCGCTGAAGACCCACGCTGCTTCAAACTCGTAAGCCCCGACCGGGGCTTCTCAGTGCGCTCAACCGCCCGAAGGGGCGTTGTCCGCGGCGGGTGTCGGCGCGGGCGTGGGGGCGATGGCGACCACCGGCGCGGGGGGCTCGGGCACCACTTCAGCGGGCGGGGTGGGCGCGTTCAGCATCGCGCCGAGGAGGACAATGAGCGCGCCGCCTGCGAGGGCAACAAGGGTCTGCATTCTGTGGTGGTATCACGACTCGATCCGCGCTGTCGTGGTCGGGGCATCGAGTCTAGCGTGCGGACCCGAGGGTCGAGGCCGCCCTCGCCCTCCAGGCTTCGTGCATCGCGCGCTCGGCCGACGCATCGCCGCGCGCGCTCCCCAGCACGGCGTCGCGCCAGAGGTTCCACCAGCCATCGCGGCGTCGCGCGGACCCCCCCGCGGCGTCTCGGAGCAGCGTGAGCCTCCCCCCTTCGAGCGACTCGCGCAGCGCGGCATCGCTCGCCTCGCGCAGCCCCTCGGGGAGCTCGCCCAACCCCGCGAGCCCGGTGGCGCGCTGCATCGCGGGTTGCAGCGCCGAGGTCAGCCGGGTCAGCGCGCACCGCACCGCAGGGCGCGTGAGGGCGCGGGCGCTCGCCGTCCAGCCGTAGAGCTCCGTCGGCACGAGGTGACCGCCGAGGCGCAGCGGTTCGCCCCGGGGGTCGAGGCGCCAGTCGTCGCCCCGCGGCGGGCGCGACAGCCGCCACACCTGCGGGTCGACTCCGCGGAGGTGAGAGAGCGGCGCCCACCCGAAGGCGACCTCGGGCCGCGAGGGCGGCAGCGACTCGTCATCGGTGATGTCAGCGCCCACCGCGAGGACCTCCAGGGCCTGCGTCGCGCGGTCCCACCCGAGGGTCAGGGCGAGCCCCTGCGACGCGCGGAGGTCGGTCGCCGCCTCGGGGTCGTAGGTGGCCGCGCGCGCGCTCCAGATCTTCTCGGGCAGCGCGCCGGGACCCGCCGCGACCCACACCCGGTACGACGCGAACCCCCTGTGCCGCAGGGATATCGACGCCATCGCGAGCTCCCACGCGCCCCATCCGTCGAGCTCCGCGGTGGGGGTTCGCGCCCCCCTCGGCGCGACGCCGAAGACCTCGCGCGCGGCGTCGCGGAGCGCGGCGTCGTCGTCGCGGCCCTCGGCGAGCGCGGCGAGCGCCGAGCGTCGCGCGAAGAGCACCACCGGGTCGAGCCCGAGGGGGGCGAAGCGCACGGCCGCGGGCACGTCCACCGGCGTGCGCAGCGACGCGCCGAGGGAGGAAGACACCCGCAACGCTTCGCGCAACGCCGCCGCGTCGAGCTGCTCCCGGAGGTCTCCGGCGTCTCCGGGTGCGCGCGCGAAGTCCCGCCACCGCCGGAGGGCGATGTCCGCATCGCCGTCGTCGCCAACGGGGAGCGCGAGGGAGACGCCGCACGACGACTCCAGCCCGCGGCGCATCGCGCGCAGGCTCCGCGCGAAGGACTCGGGGGCGCGCAGCACCACGGCGACATCGGGCGCAGGCGCGGAGACCGGCGCGGCGGGGCGGGTGCGACGCTCGGCGAGGATCGCCACGACGAAGACCGCCACGGCGATGGCCGCGCGCTCCAGGATTCGACGGACCCGCGACGGCCTGGCGGGGGGCGCGGCCGGCGCCACGGGGTCGGGCGCCGCGGCGACCTCATTCGCGGTGACGGTTCGCTCGGTGCGCGCCGCGGGCTCTGGCGGATCGCTCTCGACGCGGGCCCGCACCGCCGACGCGAGCATCGCGCGGTCGGGGCGCACGGCGTCCTCGGCGAAGGCGTCGTCCATCGCGCGGTGAAACGCGCGGGCGTCGGCGAAGCGCGACGAGGGATCCGCCGCGATGGCGCGGGAGACCACATCGCAGAGCTCGTCAGACAGCCAGGGCGCGCGCTCCCTCAGCGGCACGATGTCGCCCGCGCGCACGCTCTCGACCAGCGTCGCGCCCTCGCGCTCTCGATACGGCCGCGCGCCGCTCAACAGCTCATAGAGGATCGCGCCGGCGCCGAAGAGGTCCGCGCGGGCGTCGACAGCCTCGCCGCGGCACTGCTCGGGGGCCATGAACGCGAGCTTGCCCTTGACCTTCTCGCCGGCGTCGACCACCCGGCGCGCGGCGGTCGCGATGCCGAAGTCCGCGAGCTTGACCTCCCCCGCGGCGCCGACCAGCACGTTGTGCGGAGAGACGTCCCGGTGCACCAGCCCGAGGGGTTCGCCGCGCTCGTCCTTGAGGCCGTGCACGTATGCGAGGGCCTCGAGGAGCTCTCCCATGACCCACGCGGTGAGTCCCATGGGAGCGGGCGAGGTGCGCCAGGCCTGCATGAGCGTCGCGAGGTCGCAGCCGTCGACGAGCTCCATCGCGAGGAAGTAGTCATCGGCGTCGCGGCCGAACTCGTACACCTGCACGACGTTGGGGTGCGTGAGCTTCGCGGCGATGCGTGCCTCGGCGACGAACATCGCGACGGCGTCGGGGTCCTGCGCGAGCGCGCCGTGGATCCGCTTGACCACCAGCGCCCGGGTGACCCCCTCGGCGCCCTCGAGCTCCGCGCGGAACACCTCCGCCATGCCCCCCGCGCCGATGCGGCGGAGCAGGCGGTAGCGGGCGATGCGGCGCTCGGTCACGGCCGCCGCACTCTACGTCGCTTCGCCCCACGAGCGCGACCTCTCACGCTACCCTGCGCGGCGTGCACGACCGCATCACCTGGACCGACGGCGCCCGCTGGCCCGCCGACGACGAGAGCTTCGCGGCGTTACGGCGTCAGCTCGACGGGCTCCGCGACGCCGTGGTCGGCCTCGACGGGCTGCTCGACCGCTGGCCCCTCGGCCCCGCACCCACCGTCATCGACGTGTTCGCGCCGCTCGAGGCCGACCGCGCGGTGTTCACCGCCGCGGTGCTCCGGGCGGTGGACGACGCCGCGGGCGCCGACCACGCGTCCCTGGGGCTGTCGTCGGACCTCGCGCTCGCGCGCTACCGCGACGCCCTCGGCGCGCTTGCCGAGCTGGTGCAGACCGACGTGACCTGGTGACGGTGGCGGTTCGCGCCGCACTGCCCTAGCTTGCGCGGCTGTGAGCACCACCCTGGTCCCGCTGCGCCGCAACGCCCACGCCCCGCCCCGGGATCTCCGGCGCTTTCTCCCCACCACCCGCGAGGAAATGAACGCGCGGGGCTGGGACGCGCTCGACATCCTGCTGGTGAACGGCGACGCCTACGTCGATCACCCCGCCTTCGGCGGCGCGCTCATCGGCCGCTTCCTCGAGGCCCGGGGCTTTCGCGTGGGGATGATCGCCCAGCCCGACTGGCGCTCCCCTGCCGACGTCTCCCGCATGGGCGCGCCGCGGCTGATGGTGGGCATCACCGCGGGCAACCTCGACTCGATGCTCAACAAGCTCACGGCGCAGAAGAAGGTCCGCGCCGATGACCAGTACTCCCCGGGGGGGCGCACCGGGGCGCGGCCCAACCGGGCGTCGATTGTGTACGCGAACCTCTGTCGCCAGGCCTTTCCGGGCGCGCCCATCGTGCTCGGCGGCATCGAGGCCTCGCTCCGCCGCATCGCCCACTACGACTACTGGAGCGACGACGTGCGGCGCTCCATCGTGCTCGACGCCAAGGCCGACCTGCTGATCTTCGGCATGGGCGAGCGCCCGGTGTGGGAGGTCGCGAGGCGTCTCCGCGACGGCGAGCGCATCTCGCAGATCCGAGACGTGCGGGGCACCGCGTATGCGATGCGCAAGGGCGAGTGGGAGTCCCTCCCGCGGAGCGAGCACGTCACCGCGCCGGGCGTGTTGGAGCTGCCCTCGTACGAGCGCGTGCGAGAGGACCGCGTGGCCTTCGCGGAGATGTCCCGGGCGTTTCAGTACGAGACCAACCCTGGCAACGCGCGGGCGCTGCTGCAGCCCCACGGCGACGAGGCGGTGTACTTCAATCCCCCGGCGTTCCCGCTGGAGACCGCGGAGATGGACGGGCTCTACGACCTGCCCTTCGCCCGCGCGGCGCACTGGTCCTACGACGCGGTGATCCCTGCGTTCGAGACGGTGAAGCACTCCATCGTCACGATGCGCGGCTGCTTCGGGGGGTGCACGTTCTGCTCGATCACCGAGCACGAGGGCCGGGCGATCTCGTCGCGCTCCGAGGAGAGCGTGCTGCGCGAGGTGCGCGCGCTGCGCCGCATGGACGGCTTTCAAGGCGTGGTCTCGGACCTCGGCGGCCCCACCGCCAACATGTACCAGATGACCTGCAAGGAGGAGCGCATCGAGCGCGCCTGCCGCAAGCTGTCGTGTGTGCACCCGGAGATCTGCGAGAACCTGGTCACCGACCACGGCCCGCTGCTCTCGCTGATGAAGCGCGTGCGCGAGGAGCAGGGGGTGAAGAAGGTCTTCATCGCCTCGGGCGTGCGCTACGACCTCGCCGAGCGGTCGCCCGAGTTCGTGAAGGAGCTCGCGCGGCACCACACCGGCGGCCAGCTCTCGGTGGCGCCGGAGCACTCGAACAAGTCCGTTCTCGACAAGATGAAGAAGCCCGGCGTCGAGAGCTACGAGCGCTTCGCCGAGCAGTTCTCGTGTGCGTCCGAAGCCGCGGGCAAGAACCAGTTCCTCGTGCCCTACTTCATCTCCGGGCACCCGGGCTCGACGCTCAAGGACATGGTCGACCTCGCGCTCTGGCTCCGTGAGCGCGGGATGCGCCCGCGGCAGGTGCAGGACTTCATCCCGACGCCGATGAGCATCGCCACGGCGATGTACCACACGGGCATCGACCCCCTCACCCGCACGCCCGTCTACACCGCGCGGGACCTCTACGAGAAGAAGCTCCAGAAGGCCCTGCTCCTGTGCTGGGACCCGGCCCACCACGAGCTCGCGCGGGAGGCGCTGGTGAAGGCCGGACGCAGGGACCTCATCGGCAACGGGCCGCGCTGCCTCGTGCCGCCGGCCACGGGCAAGGGCGCGCTGTCGATCCACGCGGTGCGCAAGGCGCAGGGCCGCAGCGCGGGCGGTGCGCGTCCGCCGGGCGCGAAGAACGAACGCCGGGGGTGACTTCGGCCGTTGCGAGAGGGTGACCCCGGACGTATTGTTTCGCGCCGTTATCGTGCGCTCCCGATGCAGGGGAGGCGATGACGCAGGAGGCGTACGAATGGGACTGATCGACTCGGCGAAGAACTTCCTGGGCGGTGAGACGGTGAAGAACGGCGTGCGCGAGATGATGATCGCGCGGCCGCCGGACAACGGTGACCTGGTCTGGAAGCACCCCGACCGCACGATCCCGATGTTCGCGCAGGTGACCGTCAACGCGGACGAGTGGGGCGTGTTCTCCAAGGAGGGCCGTCCCGTGGGCACCCTCGACGCGGGGCGCAGCACGCTCTCGACCCAGAACATCCCGTTCCTGTCGAACTTCATCGACCAGTACACGGGCGGCAACCTCTTCACGACAGACCTGTTCTTCGTGAAGCGCACGCCCTTCCCCAAGCGCTTCGGGGGGTCGCTCGGGAACATGATCGACCCGATGACCAACATCCGCCTCCGGGCGCGGTGTCACGGGGAGCTCCTGCTGCGGGTCGAGAACCCTGAGGCGCTGATCTTCCAGTACTTCGGCATGCGGAAGTACCAGGAGCACGCCGACATCTTCGACTGGTTCATCAACTCGTTCTTCAACACGGTGAAGAGCACCGTCGGCAAGCTCGCCCGCGAGCAGCGCCGCACCGTGCTCGACATCATGGACCTGCACGACGAGCTCGCCGCCGCGTGCGTCGCCAACGCCTCGGAGCTCGCCCAGGCCGGCGTCCGGGTGGTGAAGGTCACCAAGCTCGAGATCGACGTCCCCGAAGAGGACGTGAAGCGCTTCGACGAGATGCGCCTCAAGGTCGCCGAGCAGCTCCAGGGGTTGCAGGTCGACGAGATCGGGATCCAGCGCGCCGCGCTCCAGGCCCAGGCCCGCGCGGCCGGCGCCCAGGTCGACGTGCAGACGGCGATGTATGCCGCGCAGGCCAACCAGTTCCAGCTCGATCAGAAGCGCGCGAACGACGCCGCGTACGTGCAGATGGCGGGCGGCGACATCGGTCGCCTCGGCCAGTTCGAGGCGATGCGCGGCGCGGGTGCTGGCCTCGCCCAGGGCGGCGGCAACACCGGCCTCGCGGGCCTCGGCGCGCAGGTCGCGGTCGGCGCGGCCCTCGGCTCCAACCTCGCGGGCGGC